>USJM01000019.1 GCA_900555005.1 uncultured Lachnospiraceae bacterium
GATACAGCAGCCTGTAAAGTAACAGGCTACATTTCGCCAACTTGGCGAAAGTTGTATTTGGTCTATGGGAGATGAATGTGAAAGGTGAATACTATGCGGACAGTAACAAGGGCTCTTGACGCAGATGAAACAGACCTTCTAGTCGAAATGGTAAACTCTGATGCGGTATCTACGCCAGAAGAACTAAGGAAGGTCATTGGCAGGAACATCCAGGAAATGAAAAAAGGATATGAGAGGGAACGCAGGATTGACTTTGACCTCGTGGACCCGGAAAGAATCTTCAAGACAGAAGAGGGATATAAGCTTGTATATAAGCCAAAGGCAGAAGGGACATTCATCCACCCGGTTTCGATCAGCATACGGAAGAGCGAAATAAAAAACGGGCGATTCAGCGTTGTACTGGATGGCTATGACCCGGAATCCGGGAGGAAATACATCCATATAAATACGGCGGACTGGAAAGGGTTCGTCAGTAGAAATGTCGTTGAATGGAACGCGAATATGTCACGGTATATGGAATGTGTGCTGGAATGTTCTAGCCTTTCAAAGAAACGAATGACGGAAGCACTGACAAATCTCAAAAACAAAATGACCATGGAGAAATCAGGGACACGATCATCGAAAACCTTGAAGGAAGACTTTCGCCAGCCATCAGCCGTGCGATCATGTTGGAGCCAAAGGATGCCAGGCTGACCGATCACACAAAGCCGAATGTCGAGATCAAAAACAAGATATATAACCATGCACAGTTTGAGAGTGTCCGAAAGATACCGGATATTGCCTGGATGCAGGAACGTGCAATCGACCCGGAGAACAGGCTGCTTGGGTATCACAACACACACATGCCTGTCATAAGGAATCTGTATAACAGATATTTGGACGGGGAAGATGTTGGAAAAATTGCAGATGAGGCTGCATTGCATATAGAAAATAAAGTAATGCAGGGAAAATACCATGCCCTGTTTGAAGATATCGAGCGTGCAAAACCTTTCATCATGGAAGAAACACTGAAAGAGAGCGAAAAAGCGGAAATCGAGGCGTTTAACGTCAGAGTCGAAAAAGCAAGAAGGATAGTAATAGACAACGGGAAATCCATAAGGATCTATCCATTTGGAAGCGAGTGGCGGCGGCAGGACTCATTTCTCCTGACAGAAGGAATGATGCGGAAATATGCAGAGCAGATTGCAAAACTGGAAGGGAGGGAGAAGCCTGACCGGAGAGATACCCTTTACAGGGTTGAAAGGCACGCGCAGGAAAACCTGAAGAAAAACAAGAGGATCTGCTTCGTGAAAGATGTGACTGCGTATGGCAGGAGCGATACCCCATTTGCTGACGAGGTGAGTTTTATGTTGCAGCCCAAATGCCCTGGTGCGATCAGGATCACTACTAAAAATGGAAACGTTGTTGACGAGTGCCTGAAGGACAAGAAGCTTGCTGAAAACTATAGCGCATACTGGGAAAATGGGTTTTATGCGGTTGCGCCTACACTTAACGACCTTTTTCTTATACCCAAGTCGCTTATGCCGAGGGAACAAATCAATGAGATCATGCTCTCCGCAAAAGAAGAGATTCGGAAAGACGAGCCTGAATTTGCAAAACTCTATGACACTAGCATGAAATCGAAGGATGCATCCGTAAAAATCATGGGGGTTCTTGAATACGCCCCTGAAAAGAAAGGGTACATCAGGGAAGACGGGGAAATTGCACTTACATGGAAAGAAGAAACGGCGAGATCTGTCAAAGAAGTGAAGCAAACTGCTAAAACGCTTACAAATGTGCAGTAGGGTAGGAGGATAAAAATGGCAAGTCCGAAAGAGTACGAAAAAGACCTGATGATGGCAAATATGGAACAGTATGCCGTGACTGGCACTGAGGCTGTTATCCAGAAGATGTTCGAGAATACGGCATATCCGGGCGCCGCCCTGGAAAAACACGATCCTTTCTCCAGGGAATGGACAAGGGATGCAATCCATTTTTTAGAGCTTTATCCAGGACATGAAATCCGAATGTCTTTTTCTATCATTACCAAAGATGGGTTGGATGTTGATGGAAAAGAGTTTATATACGGATCGTTGGTTGCCATGGATGCGGGCATTGGGATCCGGAAACCGGATGTGAATGGTGAATATGAACTCTATCTACATATTGAAGGGTACGATATCCTGACAGGGAAAAAAGTGCTTGAAATTAATTCCCCTGATTTAAAGAATGAACTGGGGATCCCAGGGACCGTGGCCAGGTGGAAAGATGATATTGATGCGTTTATTGCTGAGTATGCCCAAAACGGTTTGATCGCAAGCGAGGACATAGATATGGTAATGAGCCGTTTGAAAGAGGAGGTGGTGGAATACGAGGGAAAAAGCCTGATAGGTACTGATGCCCAGCTGGTCGATAAAGATGATGAAGAAAAGATTGTCGGAATCATTTCTCCGATGACAAATACAAGGGCGGCAATTAGCAGGATGGCGGAGGATGCCCGGAATTCATTTTCAACCTTTGGATATAGCAAGAAATATTACCCATTGTACAGCGGATGTTTTAAAAGAGACAGGTTTGGAAACATCTCCATGACGAAAAAGAAAAACTATGTCGAAGTTAAAATCGATCCGAAGCTCCAAGATGCGGAGGTGATCTTTAAAGCGCGTGGCGAAAATAAGGAACCTATTGACATATCAGTAAAAGGCTCCCCGCTGATGGTATGGTATAATCCAAAGCTCTCCGGCATTATGGACGCTTATATGGAACAATATGCCCCGCTTGGCATTGAAAACGAGTCTAGGATCGAATACGGATTGTATTCGTACAGACTTGCCAATTATTTTGCATACGGAACCCCGAAAGGAAGGAATCTTGCCCAGCCAGAATTGCAGCCAGAATTTTTATCGGTACTTTCAAAAGAACTTCAAAAGCAGCTTCCGGACGAAATCAGGAACGCACTTAAGATTACGTCTGACGGGAACCAGCTCCGTATGTCGCTCCCTGATTCAAAAGAAAATACCAGGATTCCGTTCCCTGAGAGTGGGAAGGGGGAAGTATTCACATGGCATGGCAGCATAGAGGATGAAGGGTATATAAAAGAAGGCACGATGGAATACCTCTTCAGGGAGTGCATTGTCGGAAGGATTGACCTCGCGACATGTGCTTCAAGGGTATTGGACATGGAGCAAGTGGAAAATATAGAGGCATCCCTTTTTAGGACGCTTTATAACCTTGATGCTTGCAGGCCATACCTGTTCCCGGTGCAGACAGACAAGCCGAACGAGCATTCCTGGATATCTTACAGGGATACGGACGGGCAGGTCTATGAAATCCGGGTTTGTCCGTTCAATGACCCGCATGACTATTTCATGGTAACGGACGACATTGCAGAGGACTGGGTCAGCCAGACGAGAGGCAGGGAAGAAAAGACAAAGCAGGCGCTTGAAGACGATCTGATCCAGTGTGCACTTGAAAATGCATATACGCAGGAAGGAAGGATAGCTGAGAACAGGATCGTGCAGTTGGATTCTCCGGAATCAGTAGCGAATATCCCAAATAACAAGACACAATTTGTCGCTGAATACACAGAACTGGAAGATCATGCAACGTATGTCGTCTACGAGGATGAATATTACGAAGACAAGGAACATGAAGAGTACCAGTACAAGGGACCGTCTGAAGATACTAAAAAGGAACTTTCTCAAAAGATGCCGGAGGGATACCTGTTGGTTCCGACATGTGTAGTGCTTGCAATTGCAGTTTCAAAAAATGCAATCGATGAAGATAGGGTTTCAAAAATCAGGGAGTTTGTTGGAAAAACCCAGGAAAACAACATCAACGTATATGGGAAAAGGTATAGGCTTCCGGGTATCCTGAAAGTAGATCCAAAGACGCTCACGATGGAAAAGGAAGACGGCACCATTGTAAGGCCTGTTGCAGAAACTATCAGGCGCTCCATTTCTGAGCCTGCAAAGAAAATATAATCGGTAAAGAGGAGACTTTTCGCCAACTTGGCGAAAAGTGCATATTTGCCAGCAGCGGTGAATTATATGAAAAAAGAAAAGGCAATATTTGTCATAAGCACCCTGATATTCTATGTCGGGGTGTTTTCCCTGATGGGGGATATTAGCTATGCTGCATACCGGATTTACCAGAAACAGCCAATTAACTATATAGTCGCGGCAATCATCGGCGTGGCCTGCATTTCTGTATCGTATATTACCAACACAATCGCTGTGGAGTACCGCCAAAGGCTGCAATCAGACGGATATGGTGGCAGGGGCAAACAGTACAAGTATATGTCGAAGCAGGAGCAGAAGGTTGCCGACATCATGTCAATCCAACAGGACGAAGCCGCACTTCCCGAGAATGAGTTCAGGGGGATGGTCAAACCGGGGAGCAGAAATCCTGACATGGAGCTTTCAAGCATGATCGGGCTTGAGAACGTCAAGGAAACAGTTCTTGACATGAAAGCAAAAATGGAGATGACCCCTAAAAGGGAAAGAAGATGTCAAAGCTATGCCTTCCTCGGGGAGCCAGGTACTGGAAAAACGACCGTCGCCGGAATCCTTGCCGGCTATTTAAAAAAATACGGATATATCCAGGCGAGTGAGTATGTCGTTTGTGATGCTGCTACCTTGATCTCTTCGCAAGACCCGGTAAGACGGACAAACATCCTCCTACGGCGAAGCAAGGGTAAAGTCCTTCTCCTGGACGAAGCCTACGCGCTTGCGTGCAATCCGGCTGTGGGGGCGCAGCTTCTTTCGATCATAATAGACGATATGGAGAACAACCGGGGGAAGACTGCGTTTATATTTGCTGGATACTCGCAGGACATGCACGCGCTATTCGCCCTAAACAGGGGACTCAAAGACCGGATTGATGGATACCTGTTTTTCGAAAATTATACATCGGAGGAAATGGGGAAGATATTTGAGAAGTTTATCAATGCTGCCGGGTATGGCTGTACAGAAGAAGCGAAAGAAGCGGCAGTAGCTGTTTTCATCAGGCTTGCAGAACACAATCATTTTGCAAACGCAAGATCGGCGCGTGTCGTAGCGGAAGAGGCTATTACAAGGCACCAGCGGCGTGTGTATGACAAAGAAGTCCCAAAGGCTGAGCGCTACATGGTGAAACCGGAAGATGTCGCGTATAACGAAGCAAAAGAAGCTTACTTTGCAGAAGAAGCAGACAGATAAGTCCCTTTGGAGCATAGAAGACGCATAGCCCATTGACAGAAACTATGTGGCACATATATATTTTAACAAAGAGAAGCCATATACGGAGGTGATGCTATGCTGTCGGTTTATCGCGTCACATTTGATGTTAAATATTCTGATTCATTCGGCGGGTATGCCGTAGATATTGAATCCCCTACATGGACACAAGCCCTGGAAGAGGCTGTAAGCCGCTGGAAAAGGACATCCAACAGGAAAATGTATAACCTTTCTGTCAGCCGTCTTGTAGACCATCCTGAAAGATTTATACACAGGAGTATAACTAGGGCATATGCGCCTTTTTGGGGTATATCACAATATGGGGATATAGCTGTGACGGTGTCTGAGAAAATATACCTGGAAGGCCATACGGAAGGAACGGGGACAGTACAAACAGCCCATGCAGGCACGAATACCATTGTGGCCATGGGCGAAGAAGCTGAAGAGGCAAGACAGTATAGGGATGAGCTGATCACAGGGATACTTGAATATGCACCTGGAAAATACTCAATGGACCAGCTTTGCTCATATAACAATGGTAGGCTCGAGAAAACGTTTGACAGGGTAAGCCGTAAAGCATTCCAGAAGATGTTCCATTGTGCGTGACAATAAAAGAAGATATAAATAGTGAAATAAAGTGCTGAAAAGAGTACAATAATTACATATTTATATCAACATATAGGGAGGAGACATTCAGGTAAATGGGCAATGGCGTGAAGGATAAAAAGCCGACAGACCCGGTCGATGATGAAAAAAGGCGGAGGCAGAGGGAATATCAAAAAAGGTATGACCAGCGAATCAAGTCATACTATGTCTCGTTGCGGCTTCTTCAAAACTCTGAAAGTGACAAGCCTATCATTGACAGATTAAGGGAAGTATCAGAAATGCCTTATGGCAGCAAGCAGGGATATATCAAGAAGCTGATCCTTCAGGATATCGAAAAAGAAAGTTCGGGCGACACACCTGAAAAAAACAATACCTGATACGTCCCCTCACAAAGTAACCCTCTTAAATTACGCAGGCATCGCATACTCATATAAGGGGGCAACCTATGGGGGAGAGATACAGCCATCTTTCAAAAGCAGCCAGGCTGAAAGTTGAAGCACTGTTGCAGGCAAGACTCAAAGTCACTGAAATAGCAAAGATAATAGGTGTAGATAGAAGTACTATATATAGGGAAATAAAGAGAGGGCAGTATGAAGGGCTGACCAAGCTGCTCGAAAAAGAAAAACGGTATAGCGCCGATATTGCAGAAAACAAATACAGGGAAAACCTGTCACAGAAAGGACCATCGTTGAAGATTGGAAAAGACCATGCCCTTGCAGCATATATCGAGGACAGGATTCTTAATGATGGCCTAAGCCCAGAAGCAGTGCTCGGTGAAATGAAAGTTACCGGGAAGGAAAAGGAGTTTACTGTAACCATATGTACAACGACGCTTTACAGTTATATCGACAAGGGGATATTTCTGTACCTTACAAATAAAGACCTTCCAGAGAAGACGAGAAGGAAGAAAAAATACAGACGTATAAGAAGGATTCAGAAACGGGCGGCAGCCGGGGACAGTATTGAAAAGAGGCCGAAAAACGTCGATACCAGGGCTGAATTTGGAAACTGGGAAATGGATACAGTAAGAGGGAAACAGGGTGTTACAAAAAGCTGTATTCTGGCCCTTACAGAGCGAAAGACCCGCTATGAAATACTCTTCTTACTCCCTGATGGCACAACTGCGTCCGTTGTGCAAGCCCTTGACAGACTCGAGAACAAGTACCGGGAACGGTTTCCGTATATTTTCAAAACGATAACGGTCGACAACGGTGTTGAATTTTCTGATTGCGAAAGCATGTCTAAAAGCACTTTGCACGAAGGTGAAAGAACGAAAATGTTTTACTGCCATCCTTATAGCAGTTTTGAGAGGGGCAGCAATGAGAATCTCAACAGGATGATGCGCCGGAAGATCCCGAAGGGAACAAACCTTGATAAATTAACTGACGAGGATGTGCAGGGGGTGTGTGGATGGATGAATCGATATCCAAGAGGTATTCTTGGGTTCAATTCATCTGAATCTGAATTTTTGAAGGAGTCAGATAAGGATTACTATGAAAGAGCCGGGTAAAAGCCCGAGTATATAAAGAAGCATCTTCTTCAGCACCAGAAAGTAAAGCTGGTGCTCTTTGTGTTGCGCGGAAAGTTAAAATAGCGTTATAGAGAAGATGAATCAACCCTGAAGTTGACAATATAAGTCCTTATTCCGTCCCCGAAACGGATCCGCAAGCTTAAAGGGAGAAAAAGACAAAAAATCGTTGAGCTTTTTATTGACATTCGCACATGTCATATCATTTTCTGTCAAATATTGTCACTTCTGCCTCCCATATGTTAGAATAAAACAGATTAGGTTCATTGAATATGTAAACGAAAGCAGCCGGGGAGCAATTGCGGGGCCGGCGGTCAAAGGAGCAGAAAAATATATGGGATTCGCAGATAAGATTTTCGGTACACATTCTGACCGGGAATTAAAAAGGATCATGCCGCTTGTAAACAAGGTCGAATCGCTTCGGCCGGCGATGCAGGCTCTGTCAGATGCTGAGCTGAAGGCCAAGACAGATGAGTACAGGAAACGTTATCAGGATGGGGAAACGCTTGATCAGCTTCTGCCTGAGGCATTTGCAACTGTCAGGGAAGCTGCAAAAAGAGTGATTGGCCTTGAGCCATACCGCGTACAGATCATCGGCGGAATCATTCTCCATCAGGGGCGTATAGCGGAGATGAAGACAGGTGAAGGAAAGACCCTCGTCTCCACACTTCCAGCTTATTTGAATTCCCTGACTGGTCAGGGCGTTCATATCGTGACGGTGAACGATTATCTGGCAAAGCGTGACCATGACTGGATGGCGCCGGTTCATGAGTTCCTTGGGGTGTCATGTGGCGTAATCCAGAATTCGATGGAGTCACAGGAGAGACGTGCAGAGTATGCGAAGGACATCACATACGTAACGAACAACGAGGATGGATTTGACTATCTTCGTGACAACATGGTTATTTATAAGGACAGGCTGGTCCAGAGAGAGCTGAACTATGCCATCATTGACGAGGTTGACTCTGTCCTTATTGATGAAGCCAGGACGCCTTTGATTATCTCCGGCCAGAGCGGAAAGTCGACAAAGCTGTATGAGGTCTGTGATGTGCTGGCCGGTCAGCTTCAGAGGGGGGAGGCAAGCGGCGAGGTCACGAAGATGACCGCAATTATGGGCGAGGAGATCACTGAAACGGGTGATTTCATCGTGAATGAGAAGGATAAGATCGTCACACTGACGCAGCAGGGAATCGAGAAGTGTGAGAAGTTCTTCCATATCAACAACCTGTCTGACCCGGAAAATATTGAGATTCAGAACAACATCATTCTTGCGCTGCGTGCGCATAATCTGATGTTCCGTGATCGTGATTATATTGTGAAGGATGACGAAGTCCTGATTGTCGATGAGTTCACAGGACGCGTACTTCCGGGAAGACGTTATTCTGACGGCCTTCACCAGGCAATTGAGGCGAAGGAGCACGTCAAGATTAAGAGAGAGTCGAAAACACTTGCCACCATCACGTTCCAGAACTTCTTCAACAAATACGCGAAGAAAGCCGGTATGACCGGTACGGCGCTCACAGAGGAAGAGGAGTTCAGAGACATCTATGGAATGGATGTCATTGTCATTCCGACAAATAAGCCGGTCATTCGAAAAGACCTGGACGATGCCGTCTATATGACAAAAAAGGAAAAGTACAAGGCGGTGGTTGAGCGGATCAAGGCAGCCCATGAGAAGCATCAGCCTGTCCTGGTCGGCACGATCACGATTGAGGTTTCCGAGCTTCTCTCTGACATGCTGCGCAGGGAGGGGATCCCGCATAACGTGCTGAATGCGAAGTTCCATGAACAGGAGGCAGCCATCATCAAGGATGCCGGTATTCAGATGCGGTCACCATTGCAACCAACATGGCAGGCCGTGGTACCGATATCAAGCTGGATGAGGAGGCAAAGAATGCCGGCGGTCTGCTTGTAATCGGCACAGAGCGGCATGAGTCCCGACGGATCGATAACCAGCTGCGTGGCCGTTCCGGCCGTCAGGGCGACCCTGGTGAGTCCCAGTTCTACATTTCACTGGAGGATGACCTGATGCGGCTGTTTGGCTCTGATAAGATGATGAGCACATTCAGGGCACTTGGCGTCCATGAGGGTGAACAGATTCAGCATAAGATGCTGTCCAATGCCATTGAAAAGGCGCAGAAGAAGATTGAGTCGAATAACTTTGCAATCAGAAAGAACCTGCTGGAGTATGACCAGGTCAACAATGAGCAGCGGGAAATTATCTATGCTGAACGCCGCAAGGTTCTGGACGGCGATAACATGAAGGCTTCGATTATGAAAATGATCGAGGATTGTGTCAATGAAGGTGTGGATCGTGTTGTCAGCGATGAGAAGAGCTCTGGCGACGACAAGCCGGATCTGGAGGAGCTCAATAACCTGATATGTCCTGTCATTCCGCTTCCGCCGATTACGGAAGAAACAATAAAGGGGCAGTCCGCACGCGAGCTTAAGGAAAAGCTGATCAAGGAGGCGGATGACCTTTATGAGGCGAAGGAGAAAGAGCTGACAGATGCTGGCGCTGATATTCGTGAAATCGAGCGTGTCGTTCTGCTGAAGTCGGTGGATACGCACTGGATGAATCACATTGATGACATGGATCAGCTGCGCCAGTCGATCGGACTTGCAGCATACGGGCAGAAGGATCCGCTTGTCCAGTACAAGATGATCGGATACGATATGTTCAATGAGATGACAACCTCCATCCAGAATGATACGCTGAAGATGATGTTCCATGTTCAGGTACAGCAGAAGGTGGAACGAGAGGAGGTCGCCAAGGTAACCGGTACGAATCGGGATGATTCCGCGCAGAAGCAGCCGGTGAAACGCAAGGCCAAAAAGATTTATCCGAATGACCCGGCCCGTGCGGGAGCGGCCTGAAATACAAGCAGTGCCACGGAAGAAAGCCGGTCTGACGCGGAAGGACTGGACCAGTATCTGAAGCCAGAAGGCAGAAACAGCCCTGGCTGGATCGCTATGTGTATAGGAAAGAGAGATTGACAAGTGGTCGAATTAGACGATCTGAAGACGAAACTGAAAACATATGAGCAGCCACTCGCGGAGATGAAAAGTTCACTCGATCTTGAAAACAAGGAAAAGCGAATCGAGGAACTTCACATGACGATGTCTGAACCGGATTTCTGGACGAATACAGAGAAGGCGACCAGAACCCAGAAGGAGCTTGGTGCGCTTCAGAACGACATCGCGGATTACAAGAAACTCAGTGGACAGTATGAGGAGCTTCTGCTGCTGATTGACATGGCCAATGAGGATGGGGATGCATCTGTCATTGATGACGTGAGGGAAAGTGAACAGGAATTCGAGAAGAATTTTGATTCTGTCCGAATCCGTACACTGCTCTCCGGCCAGTATGACAACAGCAACGCAATTGTTACTCTGCATTCCGGAGCAGGCGGGACAGAAGCCTGTGATTGGTGCAACATGCTCTTCAGAATGTACTCGCGCTGGATTGAACGGCATGGGTTCTCGATGGAGGTGCTTGATTCTCTGGAAGGTGATGAGGCAGGACTGAAGTCGGTTACCTTCCAGGTGAATGGAGAGAATGCCTATGGACTTTTGAAGTCGGAGATGGGTATCCACCGCCTGGTTCGGATTTCACCGTTTAATGCAGCAGGAAAGCGTCAGACATCTTTTGTATCCTGTGATGTCATGCCGGATATCGAGGAAGATGTGGATATTGAAATTCGTCCTGAAGATATCAGAATCGATACATACCGTTCAAGCGGAGCCGGCGGACAGCATATCAACAAAACCTCGTCTGCGATTCGTATCACGCATTATCCGACCGGTATTGTCGTCACCTGCCAGAATGAACGCTCCCAGTTCCAGAATAAGGCGAAGGCAATGCAGATTCTGAAATCCAGACTTTACATGCTGAAGCTGGAGGAGAATGAGGAAAAGGCGGCGGATATCCGCGGAGAAGTGAAGGATATTGCGTGGGGATCCCAGATCCGCTCCTATGTCTTCCAGCCATATACAATGGTGAAGGATCTGAGAACAGGTTATGAGACCGGGAATGTACAGGGTGTCATGGATGGCGATCTGGATCCGTTCATTAATGCTTATTTGAAGTGGGACAGCCTTGGAAGACCGGACCGAAAGGCTCAGACAGCGGATTGAGTCTGCAGGCGGGATGTTTATATTCGCACTGGTAGCAGAAACACAATAATTTTAGGGAGTCAGACCTTTGGCTTTCGGAGGAGTTCATCTGAAAAGAGAATAGCCGACCGGAGCTGAAGGTCTTTTTAGAGGCGGCAGTCTGCAGCCAGAAAAGGAGAAACTATGGGAATTATTCGTGCGGCAGTTGGTTCTGTGTCCGGGGCTTTGAGAGACCAGTGGAAGGACGCGGTTGAACCCGTTGATATGGGGGCTCAGACGCTTTTTACAAGGGGCATGCAGAAAAAAGGACAGTCATATGTGAAGGGCGGAGAGGTGATCTCAAATGGTTCGGTCATCCATGTCTACGACAATCAGTTTATGCTTCTGACAGACGGAGGGAAGATCATCGACTATTCTGCGGAGCCCGGATATTTTGTGGTGGATAATTCCTCACAGCCTTCTCTGTTTCAGGGGGAGATCAAAAAAAGCCTGAGGGAGGTCTGGGAACGTTTCAAGTTTGGGGGGACAACACCTCAGGACCAGAGAGTTTTTTTCATCAACCTGCAGGAGATCAAGGGGATTCGCTTTGGAACCAGGAATGCGATCAATTATTTCGACAGTTTCTATAATTCAGAATTGTTTCTGAGAGCGTTTGGCAGTTACTCGATCCGGATCACCAATCCGCTTCTGTTTTACGCAAACTGTGTGCCGAGAAATGCGTCGCACGTCGAAGTGGAGGATATCAACGAGCAGTTCCTGAACGAGTTTCTTGAAGCCCTCCAGGCTGCAATCAATAAGATGAGCGCTGATGGAGTCCGGATTTCCTATGTAGCTGGCAAGGGGACGGAGCTTTCCAGGTACATGGCAGACGCGCTTGACGAGAGTTGGACAAAGACAAGGGGAATAGAGATTGTATCGGTCGGGATTGGCAGCATCTCCTATGATGAACAGTCGCAGAAGCTGATCAACATGCGCAATCAGGGTGCAATGATGCAGGATCCGTCAATCCGGGAAGGCTTTGTGCAGAGTTCGATTGCACAGGGGCTGCAGTCTGCAGGATCGAATCCTGCAGGAGCGGGAGCAGCCTATATGGGAATGGGATTTGGCATGCAGTCGGCCGGTGCTTTTACTCAGTCTGCAAGTCAGATGAATATGATGCAGATGCAGATGAACCAGGCAAGCGGACAGAATCCGTACGGACAGCAGAATCCATATCAGCAGCCGGGGCAGTATGCACAGAACACACAGGGCAGCCAGCAGGTATCGGGAGCTCCGGCAGGAGCTCGTGCCAAGCAGCCAGGAGAATGGTTCTGCCCAAACTGCGGGCATCTGAATGCCGGAAAGTTCTGCACGGAGTGCGGAACGAAAAAACCGGAGTAACTGAAAGGATGAGGCGGCCGGGATGAACCGGAAGAAGGAGTGCTTGTATGGCAACGATTACATATAAGTGTCCCAATTGCGGCGGTGGACTGAGGTTTGATCCGAAGCTGCAGAAGTTCAAGTGCGATTTCTGTCTGTCAGAGTTTACCCAGGAGGAATTGGAAAAGCTGACACCGCAGCAGGCAGGAGATCAAACAGTTTCAGAAGAGGAAGCCGCATATCTCGGACAGAAGGAGAAAGAGCCATCCACTGAAGGAAAGAATGAGGGCCAGACGGGGGCAGTTCTGTATACCTGCCCGAGCTGCGGTGCAACCGTGATCACGGATGAGACAACCGCTGCGACCTTCTGCTATTATTGCCACAATCCGATCGTTCTGGAAGGGAAGCTGTCGGGGAAATATCTGCCGGACAGACTGATCCCATTCAAGTACGATAAAAAGAAAGCGGAGGAGATTTTTCTGGACTATGTCCGTCATAAACGCTTCGTGCCGAAGGCTTTTTTCACAAAAGACCAGGTTGAGAAGCTGTCAGGCGTGTATTATCCGTTCTGGGTATATCATGCTTCCGTTGACGGACAGATGAGTGCAGCTGCAAACCGAATTCGGACATGGGTGACAGGCGACATGGAATACACAGAAACCAGGGTATTCCATGTGGAGAGAGGTGGACAGATTGACATTCAGAATCTGTCCAGAAATGCACTTCAGGAAAGTGATAAAAATCTGATCAATGCGGTTATGCCATTCCGGCTTGGAGAGGCAAAGCCATTTACCATTGGCTATCTGCAGGGATTTGTTGCCCAGAAGCGGGACATCGAGTCGGAACAGATCGCAAAAGAGATGCAGGACAGGGCAAAACGATATGCAGAGCATGCTCTGGAGAGGACGATGGAGGAATATTCAGTTGTCACTGGAAAACAATCGTCCTTCAGCATAGAGTCGGAGCAATATGCATACATGCTTCTTCCGGTCTGGCTGCTGACATACAAGGCACTGGACGGAGCAAAGTATTACTTTGCTATGAATGGCCAGACAGGGGAAATTCATGGCAGGCTTCCAGTCGATGTTGTGAAGCTGTCGGCTTTTGCGGGGGTGCTTGGAGGGAGCCTGTTTGTGATTGTCCTGGCACTGTTATATTTTCTGATGTGAGGAGGAATGCCTATGAATATCAGAAAAAACAGAGAAGACAGCGTTTCCAGGCTGGTGACGGGATTTTTTCTGCTATTGGCTGCAGCAGTCCTGGGAATTTCGGGAGCATGCAGTCAGCGTGCATTCGGAGCAGAGTCAGAGAACAACACAGGACTGATTTATGCATCCGGCAGCAGGCTGGCCAGTGTGGAAGACCGCGCACAGCTGCTTACGGAAGAGGAAGAGGCAGAACTGCTGCAGCAGGCTGCTGAGCTCTCCCAGAAGACCGGATATGAATTTCGGCTTGTCACAACGAATCAGACAGAAGGAAAGACAACGCAGCAGTTTGCGGAGGCGTACTTTGAGTCCCTGACAGATGATGGCCCGGAAACAGCAAGCGGAGCCAGCTATGTCATTGACATGGATAACCGTCAGATCTACATTGCAACCTATGGCGGTCTGCAGTATTATCTGACAGATGCAAGAGTCGATACACTTCTGGATCATGCGTATGAGTATGTCAGCGAGGGAGAATACGACAAAACATTCAAAAGCATGCTGAAGGACACAGGCCGTTATTACAATAAGGGGATCCAGGACGGAACACGGATCATAAACCGGGATACAGGTGAGGTGACCGTTTACCACAAGCCGAAGACCGTTACCCCGGTCAAGATCCTGATATCCCTTCTGGCGGGGGCAGCCGGTTTTCTGGCGTTTTTTGCTTCTGTGAAAGGCGCTTATTCGATGAAAGGTGTTTCGGGGGATGGATTTTCGGAGAGAGACCAGGTCGGGCTTACATTGAAAAGGCGGGATGACAGGCTTGTAAACCAGTTTATAACATCAAGACGAATTCCCAGAAATGAAAGCGGAGGAGGGTCATCCGGCGGCGGGACAACGTCAACGCACACAACATCAGGCGGCTATTCAGCAGGCGGAGGCGGAAGAAGTTTCTGAAGATGCAGAATGAGCAGAAAAAGTATTATGTCGTGACACAGAATGCGATTCCGGAGGTTTTATTGAAGGTTGTGGAGGTGAAAAGACTTCTGGAGGGAAAGAATCCACCTTCAGTGATTGAAGCAACCGATCAAGTCGGAATCTCAAGAAGTTCCTTTTACAAATATAAGGATGACATATTTGAATTTCATGAGAATGTAAGGGGAAAGACAATCACATTTCTTATCGAAATGCGGGATGAGCCGGGGCTTCTGAGCGATGTGCTGATGATTGTCGCCAGGTCACGTGCAAACATTCTGACAATTCATCAGTCTATCCCGGTATCGGGAATGGCCTCGACCTCGATCAGTGTTCAGGTGATGCCTGAGACCGGGGACGTAACGGAGATGATGGATCAGATCGATGCGATGGACGGGGTGAAGTCGTTGAGAATTCTCGGCGCAGAATAGTCAGACAGTTGACAGATTTCAGGAGGAGAAGTGACATGAATATCGTTTGCCTGGACCTTGAAGGAGTACTTGTACCGGAAATATGGATTGCATTCGCTCAGGCGAGTGGAATTCCCGAGCTGAAGCGCACGACTCGTGACGAACCAGATTATAATAAGCTGATGCAGTGGAGGCTGGGTATTCTCCGCGAACATGGATTGGGACTCAGACAGATCCAGGATACAATTGCAACGATTGAGCCGCTTCCGGGAGCTAGAGAATTTCTAGACAGACTTCGCGCGCAGACACAGGTGATCATCATCAGTGATACATTCACTCAGTTCGCATCACCGTTGATGGAGAAACTTGGATGGCCGACACTGTTCTGCAACACGCTCGAGGTGGCTCCGGATGGAATGATTACAGGATTCCGGATGCGGATTCCGGATTCCAAGCTGAATACAGTCAGGGCGCTCCAGTCTATTGGCTTTGATACCATTGCGTCCGGGGATTCGTTTAATGATCTTGCAATGATCAAGGCAAGCAAGGCAGGATTTTTATTCCGCACGACCGATCAGATCCGAAAGGATTATCCGCAGCTGCCAGCCTTTGAAACGTATGATGAATTGCTGGAGGGCATCCAGAA
>USJM01000020.1 GCA_900555005.1 uncultured Lachnospiraceae bacterium
AGACGCATGGAGGAGGCGTCTTCTGTATTCGGTACAGTGAAGATGGCCCGTCCTTATCTGAATGCGCCAAATCCCCTGCTTGAGAGCCGGAATATCAGACAGGCTGAGAAACGGATGATCGGACTGACTGAGAGACGGAATCCCAGACCAGCTGAGAACCGGAATACCAGAGGGGCTGAGAGCCGGAATCCCAGACCAGCAGGGAGCCGGAGTATCAGACAGGCCGAGAAACAGATGATCGGACTGACTGAGAGCTGGAATCCCAGGCTGGACGGGCCTGCTTCAGGCAGAAAGAAGCCGGTGAAGGCGGAGACAAGTCAGAAGACGGCTTCGACGGTTTCGCTCCGGAAGATTCTTGCAGCGTCCGGTGTCGGCCTTCTGACAGCCGGGTACATTGCGGCAGGCGTTCATTTCAGTGATCACTTTTATCCATCAACGGAGTTCTTTGGGATCAAGGCTTCGGGGCTTACGGTGGCGGAAGTGAAGCGGCAGGTTGAGAAGAAGGTGGAGGGATACCAGCTTCAGATCAAAGGACGTTCTTCCAGCAGCTCGAGCAGCGGAACGGGCGACCGGATTACAGCTGACGAGGTCGGGATGAAGTACCGGGACAATGGGATGATCGACAGCGCCATGAAGCAGCAGTATCCGGCAGTCTGGCCGGCTGTGCTGCTGAAGACAATCCTGGCCCCGAATGAAGAAACACTTGGAACGGAATACGATTCGTCATTGGCCGATTCGGTGATCAGGAACCTGACGGTATTTGACAGCAGCCGTGTGATCAAGCCCAGGAATGCAGAGCTGAAGTATACGGCGGATGGAGCTGTCATCACGAAGGAGGTCATGGGTACCAGACTGGACTATGACAAGACGAAAGCAGCCATTATCCACGCATTGAACGATGGTTCTACATCCATCGATCTTGAAAAGGAGGGACTGTACCAGAACCCGGAGGTGTATGTCGATGATGATGCCCTCAATGAGAAGGTGAAAGCCCTGAATCAGGTTCTGGGTGCGAATGTCACACTCGGGATGGGGGATCAGAGCGTTCAGATCAATCCGGAGATGACAGCGGAGACGTTCCTGTCTCTGGATATGGATGGCAATTACTACGTCGATGATGGAAAGGTTGCCTCTTATATCGGGAAACTGGCTGACCGTACAGATACGGTTGGGAGAAAACGGACCTTTCACACAAGCCTTGGCACAACAGTTGAGCTCGAGGGCGGGGACTATGGATGGACACTGGACGCGGATTCCACCGCGCAGGAGCTGGAGGAGGCGCTGAAGGACAAGAAGAAGGGGACACTGGAGCCTGTCTATTTTACAACGGGGCTGTGCCGGGACAAGAATGATATCGGCAATACCTATGTGGAGATTGATCTCACAAACCAGCACATGTGGTTTTACAAGAACGGATCACTTGTTGTCGATACACCAGTCGTGACGGGAAATCCTCAGAAGAACAACGAGACGCCTTCCGGAGGTGTCTGGTCACTCAAGGGAAAGTACCGGAATGCGACGCTGAAGGGGGAAGGGTACGCGACACCGGTTGATTACTGGCTGCCTTTCAATGGTGGAGTCGGGATCCACGATCTGCAGAAGCGCTATTACTTCGGCGGAAGTGTTTACAATGGAGCAGGCTCACATGGCTGCATCAATACGCCGCTTGCCGCTGTAAAATTGATCTACAACGGAATCGGAGCCGGGACGCCCGTTGTTGTTTACAAGGACGACTCACAGGAGGCGGTCTCTCAGAATACCGGGATGCAGGATATCCGAACAATCACATCCTATATTGAGGCACAGTATGGAACGGTGTCTGATGATGCAGATAGTGAGGACGAGACGAGCAGGTCCACTCAGTCAGCGGAGGTGCAGAGATGAAATACAGGTATGCGCTTTTTGATTTGGATGGAACAGTCATCGATTCAGGAGAGGGGATTACGAAGAGTACACAGTACGCGCTCTCAAGGATGGGGATTGAGGAACCGGATCTTCACAGGTGAGGGCCTTTGTAGGTCCGCCGCTGCTCGATTCTTTCCGGGATCTTTATGGAATGAGCGAGGAGAAGGCTCTGGAGGCGGTTGACTGGTACAGGGAGCGTTACAGCAGCAAGGGGCTGTATGAATGTCATCCCTATGAAGGCATCGGAAAACTGCTGGAAGTGCTTCAGCAGGAAGGACGAGAGCTTGCCGTTGCCTCCTCGAAGCCTGAACGCTTCGTACGGGAGATTCTCGAACACTTCGGGATCGGACAGTATTTTTCTGAGATCGTCGGGGCAACGATGGATGAGAAACTCAGTTCGAAGCCGGACATCATCAGGGAGGTTTTCAGAAGGGGGAAGCTGACGCAGGCTGACAAGGCCTCCGTGGTCATGATCGGTGACCGGCGATTTGATATTGAGGGGGCAAATGAAACAGGCCTTGATTCCATCGGCGTCTATTATGGCTTTGCCGAACCGGGGGAGCTCGAGAAGGCAGGCGCGACATATATTGCGGAGACGGTTCAGGATCTTGCTGATCTGTTCAGAAGAATATGAATCATCTATACATCGAAAATAGTAGATATGAAAGAAAAAGTCAAGAGAAATTTTAAAAATATTGGGTTTGGGCTGTCTGAATTTTGACAGGGCATGAAAACAGTGGGACAGGATTCTTCTCTGCCATGGGAGTGGCGGAAGAAGTTGACATATATAGATCTGATCAATCGGGGGAGCAGATGATGAGAGATTTTGGTGGGAGCATGAAGAGAGAGGACTATGACGGGGTTTTCAAGGCTCTTGGGGATGAACACAGACTGAGGATTCTCAGGCTGCTGGCGAAGAAGGAACTGAGCGCAGGAGAGATTCTTGAATCGATGGATATCGTTCAGTCAACCTTATCCCATCATATGAAGGTGCTGACAGACAATGGGGTCGTGACAGCAACACGCAGTGGAAAGTGGACAATCTATTCTGTCAACAGACCGGTCCTCCAGGAGGCTGCAGGAAGGCTGGAGGTGTTTCTGAAAGAAGCCGAGCACGCGGAGAAGTCTGATATCGCCGCGAGGGCAAGGATTACGCTGGCAGAGGAGAAGGTGCAGGAAGAAATAAAGAAAAGCCTGGCCGCTGATAAGGCTCGGGAGGCAGATCACGGGAAGACGGAGATCGGGATCGAAAAGGCCGGTGGGGCAGAGCTGCCGGCTTCAGCTTCGGCGTTCAGTGCCGGGGCGGAGGAACAGGCTGCCGGGGAACAGGAGCGGTCAGCATCAACTGTGGAACCCGGCGCCGGGATGAGGGAACAGGCGGCTGGTTCACATGAGCCGTCGGGAAAGAAAAAAGGCAAGAAGGGGAAGAAGTCAAAGAAGGCCGGAAAGAAGTGATTCACCGCACATATTCGGGCTGTGAGGCTTGACCTTCAAAATAATATGCTGTACCGTATTAGAAAAGCTTAAAAATGAAGGGCGGTATGACATGCTGAATGATGATGAGAGAAGAATCCGGGACGACCGGCTGATGGTGCTCGCAGGACAGAGCGGCGGACTGTCCAGGCAGATTGATCCGTCGCTTTATTCAACGTACGGAGTGAAACGCGGACTCCGCGAGGCGAATGGCCGGGGTGTGTTGACCGGTCTGACCGAGATCTCAGACGTGAACGGACACCGGGATGTTGACGGGAAGTCGGTTCCGATCGAGGGCGAGCTGTACTACCAGGGCTACAAGATCACGGATCTGGTAGAGGGGTTCCGGAACCACCGGTTCAATTTTGAGGAGGTCACCTATCTGCTGCTGTTCGGCGAGCTGCCGAACCGGAAACAGCTTCGTGATTTCATCGATCTTCTGGGACAGTACCGCGAACTTCCGAGCAAGTTTGTCCGGGATGTCATCATGAAAGCACCGAGTGCGAATATCATGAACGGGATGCAGCGCTCCGTTCTGACGCTGTATTCCTACGATTCGGATCCGGACGATATCACTATTCCGAACGTCCTGAGGCAGTCTATGCTGCTGATCGGTGTGATGCCGATGATTGCAGTCTATAATTATCATGCGTACCAGCATTACCACAACGACCGGTCCCTGATCATCCGGTATCCGGACGAAGAGCTTTCCGCAGCGGAGAACATTCTGAGGATGCTGCGCGATGACGGTCAGTATACAGAGCTCGAAGCGAGAGTTCTCGATGCGTGTCTCGTCATTCACGCGGAGCACGGCGGCGGAAACATTCGACCTTCACAACCCATGTTGTCTCATCGACCGGGACCGATACCTATTCGGCGGTGGCAGCTTCTCTGGCTTCCCTGAAGGGGCCCAAGCACGGCGGCGCAAATCTGAAGGTCGAGAACATGTTCAAGGATATCAAGGAGCATGTGAACAACTGGGAGGATGAAGGCGCAATCAGGGCATACGTGGAGCAGATCATCGACGGAGAGGCATTCGACCACACAGGGCTTGTGTATGGAATGGGACATGCCATCTACACCCTTTCGGATCCGAGAGCCGTGATTCTGAAGGAGAAAGCGAAAAAGCTGTCGGAGGCGAAGGGACTGGAGGAGGAGTTCAACCTCTACCAGGCGGTCGAGAAGGTCTCGGCGGAGCTGCTGACAGAAAAACGTCACCTGTCAAAGCCGGTCTGCTGCAATGTGGACTTCTATTCCGGGTTTGTCTATTCGATGCTTGGCATTCCGAGACAGCTGTTCACTCCGATCTTCGCAATGGCGAGAATCTCCGGCTGGTGTGCGCACAGAATGGAAGAGATTACATCCGGCGGAAAGATTATCCGTCCGGCTTACAAGTATGTCGGGCATCACAGAACCTATCACAAGCTGGAAGACCGCAATTAACACCAGCCGGATCGAATCATTTCCTGTTGAGCGGACGCTTTACATGCTTCTCTTATGCGGGTAATATGAAGGGAAGGAAAGATCAGAGGGAGTGCGTCAGATAAAGGCGGCAGTTGAGAGAACGGAGGATGCGAAGATGGCTTCAAAGGTCAAGACAATCGGCGTGCTGACAAGCGGCGGGGATGCGCCAGGCATGAATGCGGCGATCCGTGCGGTTGTCCGTGAGGCAATCGGCAAGGGAATGGATGTAAAGGGCATCTATCAGGGCTATAAGGGACTGCTGAACGCAGAGATCGTGGATCTTTCGGCACGTGATGTGTCGGACATCATTTCCCGCGGCGGAACGATTCTGTATACGGCACGCTCGCAGGAATTCCGGACGCCGGAGGGACAGCAGAAGGCGGCGGAGGTATGCAGGCAGCATGGCATTGAAGGCCTTGTTGTGATTGGCGGAGACGGTTCATTTGCGGGCGCCGGGAAGCTGGCGGAGCTCGGAATCAACACGGTTGGAATTCCGGGAACGATCGATCTCGATATTGCCTGCACAGACTATACGATTGGTTTCGATACGGCCGTCAACACGGCGATGGAGGCCATCGATAAGGTTCGTGATACCTCAACCTCGCATGAGCGCTGCTCGATCATCGAGGTCATGGGCCGGAATGCGGGTTACATTGCACTGTGGTGCGGGATTGCGAATGGCGCGGAGGATATTCTGCTTCCGGAGTCCTACGACTATGATGAGCAGAAGCTGATCAACCACATCATCGAGATGCGCAAGCGTGGAAAGAAGCACCATATCATCATCAATGCCGAGGGAATCGGACATTCGAGCTCGATGGCAAGGCGAATTGAAGCGGCGACCGGCGTCGAGACCAGGGCAACGATTCTCGGGCACATGCAGAGAGGCGGGAGCCCGCCCTGCCGCGACCGTGTGTATGCATCGATGATGGGTTCGTATGCGGTCGATCTGCTTGCGGAGGGAAAGACGAACCGCGTGGTTGGCTTCAAGGGCGGAGACTGGGTCGACTACGATATTGCGGAAGCGTTGAAGATGCAGAAGAGCCTGCCGGAATACATGGTCAGAGTCGCGAAGGCACTGAGCATCTGAAGACGCAGAAAAGAGCCTGCCGGAGCAGATGGCAGGTGTCATGAAGGTGCTGAGCGGCTGAGGATGCCGCGCTGACGGCAGCTGACTTTTGATACGAGGAGGTTTGTGACGGCCCCGCTCTGGCAATCCCGGAGCGGGGCCGTTTTACGAAGACAGACAGGTGTGCGGACTGCAAGCGGCAGGTAATGGAACGGCAGAGAAAGCCGGAATGAAAGGGCAGAAAACGGCGGAGATCAATGATGATTACGAGCAAGAGCAACGCGAAGGTCAGAAACCTGGTCGCATTAAAGAAAAAGGCATCCGAGCGGAATGCTCAGGATGTTTTTCTGGTGGAAGGCATCAAGATGTTCCGGGAGATTCCTGCCGCGCAGCTGCGGGAGGTGTACGCATCGGAGTCTTTTCTGAAAAGCGAAGCAGGCAGAAAGACAGTCGATGCCGCGATGGCGGCTCAAGACAGGCTGAAGGCTGTGATCTCCGGGAAGAGGGAATTGGTTATCGAAACAGTATCGGATGAGATCTTCCGGAATCTTTCGGATACGCAGTCGCCCCAGGGAGTGATGGCTGTGGTCTCCCAGCAGCACTACCGCCTCGAGGATCTGTTCGGGAAGCGCGCAGATCCACTCCTTCTGATTCTGGAGAATCTTCAGGATCCGGGCAATCTCGGCACGATCATCCGCACTGCGGAGGGAGCCGGCGTGACGGGGATTCTGATGAGCAGGGGGACGGCGGATCTGTACAACCCGAAGGTCACCAGATCGACGATGGGGAGCATCTTTCGGGTTCCATTTCTCTACACAGATGACCTCTCAGGAACGATCGGGAAGGTGAAGCAGGCGGGTGTTACAGTCTGCGCCGCTCATCTTCAGGGAAGACACACATATGATGGGGAAGACTACACGAGAGGCACTGCATTCCTGATCGGCAATGAAAGCCGGGGGCTTTCTGACGGGATCTCAGAGCTGGCCGACGTCCGGGTCCGCATTCCAATGGCGGGGAAGGTGGAATCGCTGAATGCGGCCGTTGCGGCTTCGATTCTGATGTATGAAGCAGGCAGGCAGAGACAGGCAGGGAGGCGGGATGGCTGAACAGAACCGAACGGCCTGAAATTATAGGATCATTGTCCAACTCTTTCAACAGGGAGCTTTGTGGAGTTCCGGATTATTAGCTCGGTGTTGAGAATAATCTGCCGGTCAGGCGTATCAGGAGACTGTATCTTTTCGATCAGGAGCGAGCAAGACTGATAGCCCATCTGAAGCATGGGCTGGGCAATAGTAGTCAGCGCCGGATGGCTCATTCTGGCGATGTCAACATTATCAAATCCAATGACGGACAGATCTTCCGGAATGCGGAGGCCAAGTACTTTGGCTGCGTTGACGGCGGCGATTCCATAAACATCGGAGCAGCAAAAGAGGGCATCCGGCCGGTTTGGAAGCTGTAGGATATGCATAGCAGTGGAGTAGGCAACGTCATAGCTGATAGAAGAGATATGGGCGATCCAGTTTTCATTGCAGTCCAGCCCGCACTGGGTGAGTGCCTGACGGTATCCCTTTTCTCTATGGCGGGCATACTTGAATTTGGTAAGAGAGTTCAGCAGCCCGATTTTTCTGCACCCTGTCGATATGAGATAACTGACAGCCTTCTCGGATGACGAAACATCATTGATGCTGACGAAGGATACTCCGTAATTTTCTGCGTATTCTGAACACATCACAACGGGGCAGCGAAGGCTCAGGTCATTCAAAAGCTCGCTGTCAGACTCGGGGACAGAAGACAGAATGATGATACCTGCAATGGACTGTTCTTTGAACACTTCTGCAAAGTCTTCAATTCTTGAATAATAATCACTTGATTGCAATAGAAGAACATTATACTTTTCTTCGTGTGCGGCTTTCTGGATTCCATCGATGACTTGGTTATAAAACGGATTCCGGAAATCTGGGACACAGACCAGAATGATCCGGCTTTCGGGGTCTGACAGGGGATGTAAGTTGTGCGGCTTATATTCCATCTGATTCATCACGTTGATCACATGATTCCTCGTTTCTTTTGTGACATTACCTTTATTATTGATGATTCTTGAGATTGTAGCTGTTGAGACGTTTGCTGCTTTTGCAATTTCCTCAATTGTGACATTCTTTCGTTTCATGGCTTCCAGCATCTCCCTTTTACAATGTAAAAAATGTAAGATTTAATGTATAAATGTAAGGTATACTGTTAAATTGACTGGATTAACAGTGACATTATTGTGTATAAACGACGAATATAGTTTAAGTTAGTGAAAAGTTATTGCAATAATTTACAAAATCGATTATGGTTCTGATGTAAGAATTACATAGATATATGTAAAAGTCAAGAAGATACATGTAATTATCGGGAGAAGACGAATGGTCAGGATCGGAATCATTGGATGCGGGAAAATTGCACAGGTACGGCATATTCCAGAATACTCCGAAAATCCGGATGTGCAGCTTTCTGGTTTTTTTGATCTGAATCAGCAGCGGGCACAGAAGCTTGCGGAGCAATATCATGCAAAAGCTTATTCTTCTTATGAGGAGATGCTTCAGGATCCGGAAATTGATGCAGTCAGTGTATGTACCGCGAATAGTACACATGCTGAGATTTCAATTGCAGCCCTCCATGCGGGAAAACACGTATTATGTGAAAAACCGATGGCGATGACAGAAGAAGATTGTGAATCGATGGCAAGAGCGCAGAAGGAAACAGGGAAGATTCTGATGGTGGACCATAACCAGAGATTCACGAAGGCACACAGAAAAGCGAAGGATCTTCTGGAGAGTGGCGAAATTGGTAAAATTTTGACCTTCCGGACAATTTTCGGACATAGTGGTCCAGAGACATGGAGCATTGATCCGGGAAAAGCGACATGGTTCTTTGATAAGAAGAAGGCTGTTTTTGGAGCAATGGCGGATCTTGGGATTCACAAGACAGATATTATCGGATATCTGGTCGGATCAAAGGTTGCGAAGGTTTCCGCAAAGATGGCAACGCTGGATAAAGTCGATGCCGGGGGAAACAAAATCGGCGTCGATGACAATGTGATCTGCATCTATACCATGGAAAATGGTGTGATAGGCACAATGACGGCAAGTTGGACATATTATGGAAAAGAGGATAACTCTACCACAATATACGGTACAAAAGGTGTGATGAAGATTTATTACGAAGGCATGCCAAGCATAGTGATCGATTACAGGGATGGCACAAAGGCAGCATTCGATATGGAGCCTATACAGACAAATGACCATCAGACGAAAACAGGTGTGATGGATGCATTTGTAGATTGTATTGAACATGGAACGAAACCTGAAGTTGGAGCGGAGGAAGCATTATCCGCGATGCGTGCAATCTTTGCGGCTCAGAAAAGTGCTGACGAAGGGAAAGAAATTGCAACGCTTAACTGAACGCTTTTGCTGGGTAATGAGCAGGGAAATAAAGGGGAACTTTGTGCGATGAAAATCGGTTTTATTTCTTCCATTCTTGACGGGTGGACATACGACGAAATGATGGATACCGCCGCTGAAATGAGATTTCAGTGTGTGGAAGTGGCAGCGTGGCCAGCAGGTAAGGCGGAGCGCCGTTATGCCGGGGTGTCTCACATTGATGCGGAGAATCTGAGTGATGAGAGTGCATCTCACTATCTGAAGGTTGCTTCAGAGCGGGGAATCGAAATATCTGCACTCGCGTTTTACCCGAACAACATGGACCCGAATCAGGAAAAGCGGGCTGCAAATATTTCACATCTCTATAAAGTGATTGATGCCAGCGCAAAGATGGGCGTAAACATGGTGACAACATTTATTGGCAGAGATCAAACGAAAAACGTTGAGGACAACCTGGAGCTTGTAAAGCAGATTTGGCCACCGATTATTGAATATGCGAGAAAGAAAGGTGTACGGATTGCAATAGAAAACTGCCCGATGCTGTTTGGACCTGATCAGTGGCCGGGCGGACAGAATCTAATGACAGCCCCAAGCTTGTGGAGAAAAATATTTGAGATTCTTCCGTATGAAAATTTTGGACTAAATTACGACCCGAGCCATTTTGTCTGGCAGATGATGGATTATATCAAGCCAATTTATGAATTCCATGACAAGCTGTTTCAGGTACACTTTAAAGACCTGAAAGTCAGGAAAGACAAGTTGAACGAAGTCGGGATTATGGCCTACCCGTTGGACTTTATGGTTCCAAAGCTTCCTGGATACGGGGATGTTGAATGGGGACGTTTTGTGTCTGCACTCACCGATGTGGGGTTTGATGGGTGTGCATGTATTGAGATTGAGGATAAGGCGTTTGAAGGAAGCAGAGAAAGAATTCTGGACAGCCTGAGAATTTCAAAGCGATATATGGATCAGTTTGTCATCTGAGAAACGTTTCAGAATATAAGGTGCGCTGCATCTTATCAAAATAGAAACCAGGATACACACAAAAAGGAGGAAAGTATCATGAAGGGAAACAAAATTCTGGCGGGTGTTCTTTCAGCAGGAATGGTTCTGTCGTCAGGCACTGCGGTGTTTGCAGGTGAGACGGAGGCTTCCGCGAATGCAGGGGCTCACATCTATGTACTGACATCTACAGAGGATCATGGCTGGACTGGCTCCGTGGCAACATTTGCGAAGGAGAAGATTAAGGAAATCAATGATGCCGGAACGTACAGTGCGGAGCTGATTACCGCAGCAAGTGCAGCGGATCAGATCACACAGATTGAGGATATTCTTGCTGGTGATACGAAGAATGCTGCCTTTGTCATTCAGCCGTTGGATGATACTGTTCAGTCGGCGATTCAGGAAATCGTTGATGCAGGGATTCCATATGTTGCATTTGACCGTATCATTGATGCTGTTTCAAGCACTGCGGTTTCCAATGTCAAGGGTGATAATTCCGGAATTGGCGTGGCAGCAGCATCTTACTTCACTGGACTTGGAATGAAGCCGGGTGATGCAGTTTATGTATATGAGGGAGACACATCCTCAGTCACGACACTCCGTGATCAGGGCTTTACAGATTACCTGAAGAGGGATGCCGAATTCGAAGGAAAGAAAATAGACGATGATCTGAAATGGACTGATGATGACTTGAAGAACATCACATACTCCGGCGCGATGAACTGGAGTCGTTCTGATACGAAGACCTCCTTTGAGTCTTTGATGGGGGATCCGAAGAATGCGGATATCAAGTGGATTTATGCAGAGGATGATGAGCTTGCAATGGGAGTTCTTGAAGCTCTGAATGGTGGTGGAATCGATGATGCAACAAAACAGAAATTCCTGGACAATGGACCAGCCATGACAGGATGCGGCGGACTTGATGAATACTATGAAGTTCTCAGAGGGAACAGCTATCAGGATATCGCTAAGAAGTTCAGCGGCCTTTGCTCTGTCACATACAGCCCAGCAATGATCCAGACAGCAATCCAGGATATGGTTGATCACCTGGATGGGAAGGAAGTCACACAGGATCATGTCATTGCCTGCGAAAATGTCACGGCGGATAATGTAGCAGATTATCCATCTTTCTGATAACCGAGTATAGGATATGACCGGCCCGGGAGGAACAGCCCTTCCGGGCCGGCTTCTGGCGGAAGAAAGTTTCGATAGGAGAGAAACATGAATTTACTGACGATGAAGGATATTTGTAAGTCTTTCAATGGCATTCAGGTCCTTAAAAAAGTTCAGTTAACAGTCGAAAAAGGTGAGGTCCACGCCTTACTTGGAGAGAATGGTGCCGGAAAGTCAACGCTGATGAATGTCCTGACGGGAGTGCATTCACTTGACAGCGGTGAAGTGTATTTTGATGGCGAAAAACTGGAGCATATGACAGTCCGGAAGTCTGAGGAAAAGGGAATTGCCTTTGTACACCAGGAACTGAACCTTTTCAATGACATGACTGTCTGGGAAAATATCTTTCTCGGAAAGGAAATTGTAAACAAGGCAGGATGCTGTGATAAAAGGGCGATGATCCGGAAAACTGCGGAGCTGTTCCACCGGCTGGATGTTGAAATCGATCCGACAGAGATGGTAGATCACCTTAAGACGAGTGAAAAACAGCTGCTGGAAATTTCAAAGGCATTGTTTTTTAAGGCAAAGCTGTTGATTCTTGATGAACCGACAACCTCCTTGAATAACGATGAGATTGCACATCTGTTTTCAATTATTCGGAACCTGAAAAAGGATGGGACTTCATTCATATTCATTTCTCATAAAATGCCGGAGATTTTTCAAATTGCGGATCGTTATACGGTTATGCGAAACGGCACTTTTATAAAAGACGGTTCGATCAGCTCCGTAACGCCGGCTGGAGTAACAGAGATGATGGTTGGAACCAAAATGTCTTCAGCCGATATGTATGAGGAACGGCCGCTTGGAGAGCCTGTGCTGGAACTGAGAGATTTTTCCGGCCCTGGGTTTGAACATGTAAATCTAAGTGTAAGGAGAGGTCAAATTCTGGGACTGACTGGGCTGCAGGGGTCTGGAAGCAGTGAGCTTTTGCAATGCATGTTCGGAGTGACAGCTTCGACAGGCGGGTACATGGAAGTCGATGGACGGAAGATTCCCCCGGCGTCCATTCATAAGGCCATGCAGGCGGGGGTAGCTATGCTGCCGTCCAACCGTAAGGAAAATTCTGTGATCGGCGACATGTCCCTTTTGGAGAATATGTATCTTGCCGAGCAGACATTATCGGCGAGGAAGTTTCATATTCACAAGAGACTAGAGAAAAAGAAATTTGAGCATTATAGAACACTTTTGAATATTCGTGCTAATGACCCGGATGATTCAATCCTGTCTCTATCGGGCGGAAATCAGCAGAAAATTTTTATTGCGCGATGGCTGAACACCAATTCAGATATCCTTTTGTTTGACAACCCAACTCAGGGAATCGATGTCGGAGCAAAGGCTGAAATCTATAAGCTGATTCTGCAGTTCGCCAGGGAGGGGAAGACAATTCTGATCAATACACTTGAAATCCCGGAACTGCAGAAAATTGCAGATCAATGTGTGGTTTTTTACGAAGGCAGGATTGCCCGTATACTTGACCATAAAGATATCGATGAGCATAAAGTCATGATGTATTCAACAAATGCCGGACAAGCAGCGTCGGTAATTGAAACGGAACTTGCAAACACAGATGCTCAATAAGCAGATCATAATGAAAATTGATGAAAATTGTCATGCGGAATCAATGAGGAGGAGCTGAAGGTGACAAAGAGCAAAAAATCTTTTTCAAAATTACTCGGACAGTACAGTTATGTCCTGGTGTTTTTTGCAATATTTGCTGTATATGCAATCACGGCCCACGGATTGACCTGGAGTGGGGTTATGAATATATTCCGCCATTCTGCAGTAATTGGAACGATTGGAATCGGAATGGGGCTTGTGTGTCTGATTGGCGAGATTGACCTTTCGGTCGGCTCTATGCTGGCCTTTGTCAGCGGGTTTTCGGTTGTTATTTTCAACATTACCGGGAATATCTTCCTGACACTGCTGTTTTCTCTTGCATTCGGTGCGTTCTGCGGGCTGGTGAATGGATTTTTGGTGGGTGTCATCCGGATGCCGGCTTTCATCGTTACACTGGCAACGATGCTGATCTACCGCTCTTTTGTCCAGTATTTTTGCCAGCATCTGGCGAAGAATCTGATCGGTGGAGGCTCCTCTGTCTATCGGATGGATTCGAAACTTCCGGCATATCAGACACTGTATAATTTTGGAAATGGAAAAGCACTGACAGTTCCGATCGTAGGAATCGTAATGCTTCTGATTGTTGTGCTGCTGACTTATGTCACGACAAGCACGAAATTCGGAAAGAAGATCTATGCCATTGGAAGCAATATCAAAGGGGCTGAGATGGCCGGCATCAATGTGGATCTGATGACGGTCATGGTATTCGTCATCTGTGGACTTCTCGTCGGAGTCGCTTCCTTCCTCTGGATTGCAATGAACGGATCGTCTGATCCGGCTACGACGGGAAAGAGCTACGAGATGTATGCCATTGCTTCGGCTGTGCTGGGAGGTATCAGCATGAGCGGAGGAAAGGGCAGAACCCTGGGAATTCTCTTCGGCGCGATGAGCTATACAGTCATCGACAAGATTATTGTTGCGCTGAAGATGGATTCTCTGATCAATGACGCAATCAAGGGAATTATTCTTCTGCTTGTCATTTTGATTCAGATTATCGGTCCGCAGCTTCGTAGAAAGCTGCACAAGGGTGTGTAAAGAAAACTGTTTGGATGTACCCTCTGCTGTGATACAATTTCATACGATACAGACAATTTTTTACAGAGACAGGGTTGGAACAGGGTTGGAACAGGGTTGGAAAGTCTGGGTATGAAAAGGGGCTTCGGAGGGATGGAAAGAAAAAGAAATTTAATCTGGCAGAATCAGGGGAAAAAACGCTTTCAGGGAATCTTTCTGGGAGCGTTTTTTCTGTGTCTTCTTCTGATTGCATGGACGGGAACGAAAAATAATGTCCTTGCTGCTGCAGCGCCTTCGATCAGTCAGCGGACGGCATATGTGCCGCAGGGAAAGAAGCTGCGGCTGCGGGTGCGAAATGTGCGTGCTGGCAGGATTGTCTGGGCGAGCAGCGACGGGAACATTGCGCGGGTTTCCCGCAAGGGAGTCGTCCGGGGTGTTTCCGGCGGGTGGGCAAGGATCACGGCGGCGCTTCCCGGGGGAAAGGTGCTGTCCTGCCGTGTGAAAGTACAGACATTGAAGCTGGCTGAATCCAGGATTGACATGGCTGCCGGGCAGAAGCAGCGCCTGACTGTGGAGACGAACATCCGGAAACTGAAGTGGAAAAGCAGCAATCCGAAGGTGGCGGCGGTTTCATCCTCGGGCAGGATTCATGCAAAGAAAGCGGGGACGGCACAGATCACGGCTTATTATGGAAAGCTCAGGGCTGTCTGCAAGGTTCGCGTAGGAGAAAAAAGGGGACACAGAGCGTGGAATATCAGACCGGAAAAACCACTCAAAAAACACAGGCTGCACAATCGGAACAGAAAGACCGGTGGGTGCGGCTGCTGGAGATGTATCAGAACGACGGCGGTGTGAATCAGCTTCTTTTTGTCCAGTATACCGGCGGAAGCAGAGCGGATGTCCTGCTGTATGTGAAGGAGTCGGGGATATGGAAATGCATCCTGACTTGTGATGGTGAGGTCGGAAAGAACGGGATCGATAAGGTAAGAGAGGGAGACAAGCGGACGCCGACCGGGACGTTCCGGCTGACTTCCGGATTTGGAATCCAGGCGAATCCGGGGACATCCATGCCTTACGTCCGTGTGAACCAGTATCTGTACTGGTGTGGTGACCGGTATATGTACAATCGGCTGGTTGATATCCGCAAACATCCGCACAAGTGCGCAGGAGAGCATCTGATTGATTATACACAGTGCTATGCGTATGGCATGTTCCTTGACTATAACAGTACGAATACGCCGGGAAGGGGCTCCGCGATTTTTCTGCACTGCAAGGGCAATTCCGGCCATACGGCAGGCTGCGTGGCAGTCAGCCAGCAGAATATGATTGAAATCCTGCGCCAGGTGACGGACGGAGCCAGGATCTGCATCTATCACAAGTGATCGGAGAGACGGCTGAAAAGTTTCTGATCGGAAATGGAAAGGGGCTTGCATCTCAGGCCCCTGTGCCCTATACTGAGCTTGTTAATCAAGTAAAGAGATCTTCAGGGCGGGGTGCAATTCCCCACCGGCAGTGAAAGCCTGCTACCCGCGAGAGCGGCTGGCCCGGAT
>USJM01000021.1 GCA_900555005.1 uncultured Lachnospiraceae bacterium
AGCATCGTTGTGCTCGGGATTGCCATGGGCATTCTGAGGGCGGGGGCTTCCGGAAACGAGCATTCATTCATATCCGGAACGGTGCTGAAGCCATTTGAGATATCGATCGCCGGACACAGGGCTGTCTCGGGAATCCGGAAAACGGAGATCGACAGGGAGTACGCGCCGGATCCGAAGGTCGCCTGTCTGCGGGAAGGGCACATCAGTCTGGAGCCGTTGTCAGGAGACTTGTTCGACGCCATTCTTCATGGCAAGAAGCTGCCCGGGAAAAATATAAGGGGAGCTGCCGACAGCGTGTCAGGGACGGACGGAACGCAGAAAAAGGCCTGATGCCGGGAGAGGAATCTTCATGTTCAGACAATATCGAATCAGAAACTACAGCTTCCCGCTCGCAGGGGCATGCATTCTCCTTGCCACGATCGGGCTGCTTGTCATTGGAAGCGCGCAGGAGTCCTACCAGTCCAGACAGCTGGTTGGAATGGTCATCGGGATCATTGCAATGGTTGTCCTGTCGCTGGCAGACTATACGTATCTGCTGCATTTCCGCTGGATCTTTTATGTGGGAGTATGTCTGCTGCTGGCGGCCGTCCTGGTTTTCGGTGAGAACATCGGCGGTGCGACAAGGTGGATCACCATCGCCGGGATCCAGTTCCAGCCATCAGATCTGATGAAGCTGGTGCTGATCCTGTTTTTCTCGGGTTTCTTTGCTCATTACGAGAACCGGATCAATTCACTTTGGATGATTCTGCTCACGCTGATTCTTGCAGGAATTCCATTGTTTCTGACCCTGAAAGAGCCGGATCTCTCGACGACCATTGCGACAGCGGCGGCATTCTGTGTTATAATGTTTGCAGCCGGGCTCAGCATGAAGATTGTCATCGGCGTTCTGGCAGTGGCGGTTCCGGCTGTTCTGATTGTTCTGAACAGACTGCTGAACCAGCCGGGAATCGGGGAGAAAAATTATCAGGTTCTCCGGATTCTCGCCTGGCTCCATCCGTCGCAGTACCCGGAGGCGGCCATGCAGCAGCAGAATTCGATCATCGCGATCGGTTCAGGACAGCTGTTCGGAAAGGGACTCAATAACGATGCCATCAACTCTGTCAAGAATGGCAACTTTATTTCCGAGTCGCAGACGGACTTTATCTTTGCGGTTGCAGGCGAAGAGCTAGGATTTGCCGGCTGCGTCCTGATTGTCATTCTGGAGCTGATCATCGGGCTTTTGTGCATCCGGATTGCGATGAGGGCAAGGGATAAGGCCGGGGCGCTCATCGCAATCGGAATGGGCAGCCTGATCATCATTCAGAGTACCCTGAACATCTGTGTTACGACGGGGCTTCTGCCGAATACAGGGATTACGCTTCCCTTTGTCAGTTACGGGAACACGAGTCTCGTGATCTTCTTTGCAGGAATCGGTATCTGCCTGAATGTGGGGCTGCAGCCGAAAAAAGAATATGTCCCCCGAAGGAGGGGACCCGGCAAGGCGGAGGTTCGAAAAACCTACCGCTATCTGCCATAACAACTCACCTGACGGTGATGGGAAGGAGGTTTCCCTATGAATGTTGGACTAATCGCTGATGATGCAAAGAAAAAACTGATGCAGAACTGCTGCATTGCCTACAGGGGAATTCTCTCCCGTCACCAGCTTTACGCGACGGGGACGACCGGAAGGCTGATCCAGGAGGCGGCCGGGCTGAATGTCCACAAGCTTCTGGAGGGGCATGTCGGCGGAGAACAGCAGATGAGTGCCATGATTGAACAGAATCAGATGGATCTGGTTCTGTATTTCCGGGATCCGGACAGAGAAACGGCATCCGCAATGGCAACTCGGATTTCACAAAGGCCATCAGAAGCTGTGATATCCATAACATCCCGCTTGCGACGAATATCGCTTCCGCGGAGATTCTCCTGAAGTCTCTTGACCGGGGCGACCTTGACTGGCGTGAGATGTACCGCTGAGTGCGTCCGGACGGCCTGAAAAGATGATATGAGAAAAACAGAACAGAAACCTGATTATTATACACAGCGTGAATGGAACAGAATACAGGCCAGGGAAACGGAGGAAAGGCGGAAGAATCTGAAGCTTGCACTCGTGGCTGCTTTCCTGCTGGTGCTGACCGCCTGTGCCATCTGGGCTGTGTACTTTTATGTCTTCCGGTCGCATGACGTCTCTCTTCCGGAACCGTATTCAGACAGCAGCACCGTATTCGGCCTCCCCGGAGCAGGAGACAGGATGAGTGCGGATCCGTTTTCCAAGGGGCTGTGCGTGACAGATTCGGATGTGAATCCGGATGCGGTCTTTATTACCGCGACAGAGGGAGCCCTCTTTGACGTGACCGGTCAGAGGTGGTCTATGCGAAGGACATCTTCGAACAGCGTCCGCAGGCGTCTCTGACAAAACTGATGACAGCGCTGGTGGCCTTCAAGTACGGCAACCTTGACGATGTTGTGACGGTGACAGAGACAGCCAATGATATTGAGGAGGGTTCCTCTGTCTGCGGACTGCATGTCGGTGATCAGCTGACGCTGAAACAGCTTGTATATGGGATGCTCATTGCCTCCGGCAATGACGCCGCAATGATGGTGGCAGAGCATGTCGGAGGATCCGTAGACAAGTTTGTACAGATGATGAATGACGAATCCGTGAAACTCGGAGCAACCCACACACATTTTGTGAATCCCTATGGCATGACGCAGGACAATCATTACACCTGTGCCTACGACGTCTATCTGACGTTCAACGCGCTGATGCAGTATGATCTGTTTCTGGACATCATCGGCAGGAAGACCTATTATGCCGAGTACAAGGATGCGACGGGAGATGCCTACGGGAACACATGGACGACAACGGACCATTATCTTGACGGAAGTGCGGAGACGCCGGACAATGTGACGGTCTACGGCGGAAAAACCGGCACGACGGATGCGGCCGGTGCCTGCCTGAGTATTCTGTCGAAGGATGCATATGGAAATCCATACATCTCTGTCATTCTGAATTCACAGGATAAGGAGCAGCTGTATGTCGATATGACTCAGATCCTTTCGCTCGCCGGTAAGTAAGGTGGAGATGTTCCCGGGATGAACTTGTTTCAACTTGTTTGAAGAACAGTTCTTGAATTTGAAAGGGCAATCGTTTATACTGATTTCAGAGCATTTGCATGAACCGATCCCGAATATAAGGAGGAAACGACATATGATACAGTTCATCATCGGAGAAAAGGGCAGAGGCAAGACAAAGGTACTTCTGGAAAAGGCAAACAACGAGATCAAGAATGTAAACGGGAACGTTGTTTACCTCGATAAAAGTACGCAGCATATGTATGAACTGAACAATAAAATCCGTCTGATCGATATGACAACTTTCCCGATCAAGGATAGTGACGAATTCTTAGGCTTTATCTGCGGCATCATTTCCCAGGATCACGATCTTGAATATGTGTACCTCGACAGCTTCCTGAAGATTGCGAAGCTTGAGGAGAACGGAGACCCGGTACCGGTTCTGAAGGAACTGGAGGACATCTCCAAACAGTTCGGCGTCCATTTTGTCGTGAGCATATCCCTTACAAAGCAGCAGCTTCCTGAACAGTACCATGATGCGGTGATTGCGGAGCTGTGATCACAGCAGGTTCATCAATTGATCAACTGAATGGAATCCAAGCATTCAACACAGAGGTGTTGGAAAACTGAATACGGCGGGTTTCCGGACGCTTGAAGCCGGCAGCCCGCCGCCTTTTGTATGTATAAGAGGGCAGGATCTTTGACTGGTACAGAAAAGAAAAAAAAGAATAACCGGAAAATCATCCGCCTGGACAATCGGTTCGATCTGAATATCGGAACGATTCTGTTCGGAATGATCCTGATCTACCTGATCATTATCTTCGTGGTTTACCTGACGCGCGAAAAGGTGACGCCTTATGAGGTTGTCAGCGGCTCTCTCTCCGGCAACTACAGATACAGCGCGCTTGCGCTGAAGTCCGAGCAGGTTGTGCAGGCGCAGGAATCAGGAGCGGTCACATATTATGCCCGTGAGGGCTCGAATGTCGGAAGCGGGGAACTGATTTGTTCTGTCGGCGGGCAGGCCGATGAATCCGGCAGCCAGGCATCCGTTCAGACAAGTTTATCGGATGAGGACCTGACTTCTGTCAAGAGCATGCTTTCGACGTACAGTGCAAACTCTGGTCCGGATGACTTCTCTGCGGTGTATAATCTGAAGGCGGACCTGGAAAGTGTGATCCTTCAGTCTTCGATTGATGAGAATGCAGGCCAGTACGTGAGCGGAAGCTACCAGTCCCAGAGTGCCGGGTTTGTCATCTACTCTGTCGATGGATATGAGCATACAGAAGAGTCACAGCTTGACGCGGATATGTTTGGAAAGAGGGCTTACAAGCGCGAGAACCTCCGGCTTCACAAGAGTGTATCGGCGGGCGATGATATTTATAAGCTTATACCAGCGAGACATGGTATCTGTATTTCCCGGTCGATGACCAGCTCCGCACACAGCTTGACGGAACAGAAAGAATCCGAATCCGCTTTTTAAAAGACAACAGTGTCTTTACAGCCCCGTTTACGATCATTTCCGGAAAAGACGGTTATTACGGGAAGATTACGCTGACGAATTCACTGGTTCGGTTTGCGGAGGACAGGTTCCTTGACATCGAACTGATCCTGAGCAAGGCAGAGGGGCTGAAGATACCGGTTTCTGCCATCGTCAGCAGGGATTTCTACAGGATTCCCGCCGAGTATGTGACGGTGAGCCAGTCCTCTGAGAAGGAGGTCTATCTCCAGACCCAGACATTCCGCAGCGACGGATCTGCGCAGAATCGCAATTTTACAGCGAATGTATACGCGAAGGATACGGATTCCAACACATACCTGGTTGACGCCTCTGTGCTGAAGGATGGCGATTATATCATTATGCCGGGCACAGAGAAAAAATATGAAATCTCAGACGATGTGAAGGAGACAGTCCAGGGTGTTTACAATATCAACAAGGGATACGCGGTGTTTCGCGAGGTGAATATTGTCGACCAGAATGAAGAATTCTGCATCGTCAATCCCGAGAATACCTATGGGCTCTCCGCGCACGACCGGATTGCACTGGATGCTTCCAAGGTGAAGGAGGATGAAATCATTGCCTGAGACCTCGGAAACCGGATTCATACATGGAGGGTAAACATGATCAAGGAAAATCTGGAGAATATCGAAAAGAGGATTCAGGCTGCCTGTGACAGGGCCGGAAGGAACCGCAGCGAGGTGACGCTGATTGCGGTCAGCAAGACAAAGCCGGTTTCCATGATCGAGGAGGCCATGGCGGAGGGGATCATCGATTTCGGAGAGAACAAGCCGCAGGAGCTGAGAGATAAGTATGAGGTTCTTCCCAAAAATCTCCGCTGGCATATGATCGGGAACCTTCAGCGAAACAAGGTGAAATATATCATCGACAAGGCTGTGATGATCCATTCGCTGGGCTCGCCTGAGCTTGCCGAGACCATTGAGAAGGAGGCTGAGAAGCATCAGCTTGTGATGCCTGTCCTTGTGGAGGTGAACGTGGCCGTGAGGCTTCCAAGGGCGGCATCCGCCCGGAGGATGCGGAAGCCTTTGTCAAAGCAGTGTCCTGTTACCCGCATATCCGGATCAGGGGACTGATGACAATCGCGCCGATTGCGGAGAAACCTGAGGACAGCAGGCCTGTCTTCAGGACGCTTCGAAATTTAGCGGTTGACATCGCCCGTCAAAACATTGATAATGTAACTATGTCTGAGCTCAGCATGGGGATGACCGACGACTTCGAGACGGCTGTCGAGGAGGGGGCTACCTATGTAAGAGTCGGAACCGGAATCTTCGGAGAGAGAGATTACGGCATGAAAGAGAAGACAGGAGAGTCCAGCATTTCATGAAATTTCCTAGTTTCGATAAATTTCTGGAAAAAGTCACCCTGAATGATGATGTCGACGAGGACGATTATCTGGATGAGGATGATTCCGATGTGGATCTAGTAGATCGTCATCCATCGAGGCGTCTCATCCGGAGGCGTGAGGAGACAGACAGCGGATCGAAGTCTGCTGTGACATCGTTTCCCCAGCAAAAGCGGGAGAGACGTTCGTTCTTCGGACAGGCAGTGGAAAAACCTGAAAGTGCATATGAGTCAGCTCCGGAAAGAGCAAGGAGCCCGAAGGTATCGACCTTCAGGCCGAGAAAAGCCGTACAGGAGGATGAAGAGACGAATAACTATTCTGTATGTGTGATTAGGCCGAAGTCGATGGAGGATGCCCTTGAGATTGCAAAGACGCTGGTGGCCAGATGTGTCGTCATCCTGAACCTGGAGGGGCTTGATCTGGACGTCTCCCAGAGGTTGTTTGATTTCGCCTCCGGGTGCACCTGCGCGCTGCAGGGAAGACTGGACAAGATCAGTAATTACATTTTCGTGCTCACACCGAAGGACATTCAGATCACCGGGGAGTTCCAGGAGATTCTCACCGGGACATTTGATCCGGATGACCTGGGAGACGATGAAGATTTTTAATGCTGCCTGCGGGCAGGAAAGATCGCACAAGACCGCCGTGTAGTCATTGACCGGCGGTCTTTTCATATCCGGTAAGGGAGGAGAAAAAAGAGATGGAACAAGCAGGAAACGCAGCGGCAGTCTTTCACAGTCCGGTCTCCGTCAGAAGGGGATCAGAGGAAATCTACCGCATCTATCCGGAGAACTCCTTTGAGAACCTGGGGGCTCGCATGGCAGACCTGAAACCGGCCGGCAGACGCATTGCCGTCATCACAGACAGCCATGTGGAAAAGCTCTATCTGAGAGAGGTGCTGGACAGACTGAAGCCGGTCTGCGCCGAGCTCTCGTCTTTTGTAATTCAGGCCGGAGAAGAACATAAAAACCTGGACTGGATTCGAAAGATCCTGACGCACCTGATCGAGAATGTCTTGACCGCCATGACATCGTGGCAGCGCTTGGCGGGGGCGTTGTCGGTGATATGGCGGGCTTTGCAGCAGCCTGCTATCTGCGCGGAATTCGGTTTGTTCAGATTCCGACGACACTTCTGTCACAGGTCGATTCGAGCATCGGAGGAAAGACAGGGGTTGATTTTGACAAGTACAAGAATATGGTCGGTGCCTTTCATCAGCCGTCCATGGTATATCTCAATATCAGCACGCTTCAGTCCCTCGATGATCTTCAGTTCTCCAGCGGCATGGGCGAGGTCCTCAAGCATGGACTGATCCGGGATGCCGATTACTACGAATGGCTGCTCGACCATATGGAGGAGATCGAGGAGCGCGACAGCGCGACGCTTCTTCAGATGGTGGTGCGGAGTGTCAACATCAAGCGGGAGATTGTGGAGAAGGATCCGGAGGAAATGAACGACCGTGCCCTTCTGAATTTCGGCCATACCGCAGGGCATGCAATCGAGCGGCTGAAAAATTTCTCGCTTGCGCACGGACAGTGTGTGGCACTTGGGTGCGTGGTGGCAGCCTACATCTCCTGGCAGAGAAAGTATATTGATGATGATACGTTCTATGAAATCCGCGATATGTTTGTCGGCTTTCACCTTCCTATTTCCTTTGACAGTCTCCGGATTGACGACATTATCCGCGTGATGAAGCTGGACAAGAAGATGGACAAGGGACAGCTTCGCTTTATTCTGCTTCACCAGCTGGGCGATGCATTTATTGACCGGACGGTAACCGATGAGGAAATCCGGAAGGCACTGGAGTTTCTGGATGCGGATCTCCATCAGAATGATTGAGATCGATTGAGGGAGATGGACTGTATGCGGACCGGCCACCGGAAAGAAAGTAAACAATGGATCGCAGGCGCCTTCGGGGTCTGTGCGGCTGTCGCGGCGGATCAGCTGACCAAGGAGCTGGCATACAGAAACCTGAAGCTTTCAGGAAAGGGATTTGTCACTCTGATTCCGGGCGTGCTTGAGCTTCGCTATCTGGAAAACCGGGGAGCAGCCTTTGGAATGCTGCAGAACCGGCTGCCGCTGTTCATCCTGTTTGCGGCTGGGCGCAGGCCGGCCGGCGCGCGCGGGGTTTCCAGCCTGGCTGCCGTCATCTGTTATATCAGGGTTCCGGACAGAAGATATCTTCCGCTTCGGGTCTGCATGGTAGGGCTGACGGCAGGAGCCGTCGGGAACCTGATTGACCGCGTCCTCAGAGATACGTGATCGACTTCATTTACATTTCGCTGATTCATTTTCCGATCTTCAATGTGGCAGACATCTGTGTCTCTGTGAGCGCAGGTTTTCTTATGATTTTGATGCTTTTTGTCTACAGGGACGATGAACCTGGTATATGGACAAGAGGGGGAGCACAAGACGGGAAAGAAGAGAAAAAAGGATGAATGAAGAAGAATTCACAGAGGATGCGGAGGCAGTCGGAACACCTGTATCTGAGGAGCTGGTCTATCGGACAGACGCCGCAGATGCCTGCAGCCGACTGGATGTCTTCCTGACGGAAAGGATGAACGGACAGACCCGGTCCTATATCCGGAAGCTGATTGAGGAGGGGCATGTTCGGACGTCCGGTACGGATTCTGTTCCTGTCCCTGCCGGAAAAGCCGGGCTGAAGCTGAGGGAAGGACAGGCGGTTTATGTGCTTCTTCCGCCGCCGGACGATCTGGAAATTAAGCCGGAGAATATTCCCCTGAATATTCTGTATGAGGATGACGACGTGATCGTCGTGAACAAGCCGAAGGGCATGGTCGTGCATCCGGCTGCCGGCCATATGTCCGGCACGCTTGTCAACGCGCTGCTCTATCACTGCAGGGGGAGTCTGTCCGGGATCAATGGGGTCCTGAGACCTGGAATCGTACACCGGATTGATATGGACACAACCGGGTCGCTCGTTGCCGCAAAAAATGATAAAGCCCATCAGTGTCTGGCTGCGCAGTTTCATGACCACACGATCACAAGGCGCTATCGGGCAATTGTGATCGGAAATCTGAAGCAGGATGAAGGCGTGATCGACGCGCCTCTGGCGAGACACCCGGCTGACCGGAAGAAGATGGCTGTCTGTGAGCCGGGGCGGGGAAGAAGAGCAGTGACCCATTACCGTGTTCTGGAACGGTTCGGAACCTACACGTATATCGAGTGCCGGCTTGAAACCGGACGGACGCATCAGATCCGGGTCCATATGGCACATATCGGACATCCGCTTCTCGGGGATACCGTGTACGGGCCTTCCAGATGCCCGTATTCCCTTGAAGGACAGACCCTGCATGCGATGGTGCTGGGATTCAAACATCCCGTCACAGGGGCCTATATGGAGTTTACAGCGCCTCTTCCGGAGTATTTTAAGCAGCTGCTTGAAACATTCAGGCGCTGAGGAAAGCAGCAGACGAAAGGTTAAGGAAATCGAAAGATGAAGTTTCTGATTCAGCGAGTGGCGCATGCGTCCGTGGATGTCGGAGGCAGGACAGTCGGATCCATCCAGAAGGGCTACCTTGTTCTGATTGGAGTCTGTGACAAGGATACAAGGGAGACTGCTGACCAGTACATAAGAAAGCTCCTTTCCCTTCGGATCTTTGAGGACGATCAGGGAAAAACGAACCGTTCGCTGGCCGATGTGGATGGGGGGCCGCGCTTTATCTCCCCGTTTTTGCTGGTTGCGGACTCTTCTTAATATCCCAGTTTACGCTGTATGCGAACTGCCGCAGGGGAAACCGGCCGAGTTTTACAGAAGCCGGAAGTCCGCAGCACGCGGAGGAAATCTACCAGTATATTGTAGAAGAATGCCGGAAGGCGGTTCCGCTTGTACAGACCGGCATCTTCGGAGCTGACATGAAGGTCAGTCTGCTGAATGACGGCCCCTTTACCATTCTGCTCGATGAGCATGCATTTGCAGCTCAGAAGTGATCGCTGCGTTTCATATCCGACGGAAGGCGCTTTTTTTGATTCAGGCTTCAGGGGTTTCCCGGAGTCTGACGGCGCCTGCGGCGCTGCGGCGCCGCGCATCGTCCATGGCCGCATAGTGTTTCCGGGTGGTGTTGACATCCTTGTGACCGAGTACATCGGCGACCAGATAGATGTCCCCGGTCTGCTGATACAGGGCTGTTCCGTAGGTACTGCGGAGCTTGTGCGGCGTAATTTTCTTCGTGGTTGTAATCTGCCGGGCATATTTCTTGACCATGTTTTCCACAGCCTGAACGCCCATCCGGCGCCTTTGGGTTGAGTAGAAGAGAGCGTTCTCCTCACCCGGCTGCGGGACGATGGACTTTCTCTCCTCCAGATAATCCCTCAGCGCCTTTTCCACTTCTCCGCCGAAGTAGACAATGGACTCTGAGCCGCCTTTTCGAATGATCCGGATGCCGTTATTCCGGAAATCCACGTCTGTGACATCCAGCCCTACGCATTCGCTGACACGGATTCCGGTTCCAAGGAGCAGCGTGACAATTGCAAGATCACGCAGGCGCGTTTTTTCATAATATCGTTTTTTCTGACCTGTCAGGTCATCTCCACCATGTTCAATCAAGTCCAGCAGAGCTGCCGATTCACCTGCGTCAAGACGGACAATCGCCTTCTCATGGAGCTTGGGCATGTCAACCAGAAGGGTTGGATTTGTCCGAATCATCTGTCTCTTGAAGTAATAGGCATAGAAGCTCCTGAGCGCCGACATCTTGCGCTTGAGGCCCTTTTCGCCGTTGGTGAAGGTTTCCTCGCGCACAGCGCCAACCAGGGAAGGATCCACTGTGTAGACCTTCAGAAAGGATTCATATTCCTCGATATCGGTCGGCTGGATCTGATCAAGAACGGACACGTCCCAGGTGAGGATATCTTTTTTGGAAAGGATCGGGTTGTTTTCCTGCAGATACCGGAAAAAGGTGCGGATATCGTAGGCATACGACAGCCTTGTCCGGGTTGCCGTCGTGGACTCGATTCCAAGAAAATACTGCTTTGCAAATGGAGGAAATTCCTTCAGAATTTCGCGAAGCTGAAGGGTATTCTGAATGTCCTTTTCGTCATGATAGCTTCGTGGACGGGCTGACGTCTGCGCAGAGGCCGGACTGGATCCGGATGCCGGCCGGATGATATGTTCACTGGATGATGGTTTCATCATAAAATCCCCTTATGATTCATGACATCTATTTGTAAAACATGTGTTTTCTGTATAGATCTATTGCGGACATCATACTGCTTCTCCAGCAGAAAGTCAAGCAAATGAATACGCCCCGGCAGGAATGCTGTCAGGGCGTATTCATATTGGATGATGACAATCGATGAATGGCTTACTGGGCCTGAACCGGGATAAAGTACCGGAGGGTTGAGCCCTGTGCGGAGGCATCCGCGGATTCTGTCTCGCCGGCACCGGCTGCGGAATATTGCAGATCCACTTCCGCAAGTCCAGGTGCATTCTGCAGCGTGATGGTGACAGAAAGATCGCCTCCGGCCGTAACTGAGCCGGATCCGTCAGCAGTATTGACCGCCGCTGTTCCATCCGGACTGCTCAGAGAAGCTGTTGTAAACGAACCGTCGTCTGTCACGGCTGCACTCAGCACCGCGCCTGCCTTCAGATCAGACAAAGATACATTCCCGAGATTCAGACCGGCGGCTGCCCGGAAGGAGGCCTTGTATGTCACATTCTGAAGGTCAACAGAGACCTGCGGCGCCGAGGAGACCGCTGATGCATCCGTGGTCTGTGCGAAGGTGCCGTTCAGCGTCAGCTGATAGGCTGTTCCGGCTGCCGGGACGACTGGATTCCCGCTTGTATCCTTCGGCTGGAAGAACAGGCCGGTCAGCTGATCCCAGCTGTTCTCCGACTTGAACTCGTCGTTCGCAGTTCCACTGCTGACGGCTGTTACCTGGCTCTTGTCAGAGAGATCCGCACTTCCAAGCACATTGCCGGATGCATCTGCAACCGTAAAGGTACCGCTGACCGGAATAAGTGAATCGCTCTTCAGTGCAATCGCAAAGGACGGCACAAAGACTTCTCCGGTTTTCGACAGGTAACTCGTCGAATAGGAAGACGTCTGATCGGTTGTGATGGAAGCTGCTGTCTCTGCCGCCGGTTCGGTTACGGCTGTCTGAGGCTGATCGGATGCCTGCGCGTCTGCCGCCTGGGGCTCCGGGGTCTGCGCGTCTGAGCCTGCGCATCCGTCTGCGGGGTCTCCTGAGATGCGGTATCAGACTGAGATGTCTGGTCAGTATTGGAGTCCTGCGTCGTGATCACAAGTCCGGAAGCGTCGGTCTGGGATGTCGATTCAGACTGTTTCTGGCCGTCCTGCTCTCCTGCAATCAGCTTGTCGTTGTCTGAAGCGCCGTTCTGAATGTCATTCTGAATGACGGCGGAATCCGTACCGGTGACGAGTGTGCTGCTGGTGCTGCCGTTGTTCAGTGCGGACAGATCGGTATCGGAGAAGATGCTTGCCTCCGACTCTGAGGAAGCGGTCTCTGTCTCGCCGGCGGACGATGCGTTCGCTTCGGTTGTCTTCTCCGTGGACTCCTGATTCTTGGTACTGTCATCAACAATCTTCTGTGTGTTATCGGTGTTGGCAACGCCGGTTGTCTGTGACAGATCCTTCTGAACCTGTGACTGCGCCTCAAGCTGGGCCTTCGCCTCTGCTGCTCCCTGCTGGTAAGCCTGTTCCGCAAGCTTTTTCGCATAGTCTGTCAGCTGCTGGACGTCCTCCTGGCTGAGCGTGATGCCGTTGTTGTTGGTCGTGTACTGATTGACAACATTGTTGACAATGTTCGTGACCGACTGGTCATTGACCGTGTTGTTCGTGATGACAGAGTTGTCTGTATTCTGAGAGTCATCCACTGTCCCGTTGATGACCTGCAGCTTGACATCGTTGACAATCTGCTGCGCAACCTGCTGGTTCTCGGCGGAGTTGCTCAGGTTCTCCGTGATCTGAATCTCCTGAGCGGACAGGTCCTTCGACTGCTGGCTGATCTGGTTTCCGGTTGCATTCTCATATGCCATCAGGATCCCGGTCAGTGCGCCGGTTCCGGATACCTCAAATGGTGCTGCTGCGATCGCCTGGCAGTTCGTGACGCCGCAGGTGATCAGATTGGACGCAATCATGTTGCTGGTAATATAATTCAGGTTTGCGGTCTTGACCTGGACTCCTCCCGTTGTTGTCGGCTTTACCAGCGCGCAGCTGATGGTCCGGGAACCGATCTGCTCGATCGGAATATAGGACGCCAGGTGGCTGCGCTCATCCTGGTTTGTGACCGTGATGGTCTGAACGCTGTTGTTGCCGTAGATCCCGAAATACTTGAGGATCGCAGTCTTCTGGTCTTCTGTCAGATCGGCGCCAATGGAGACCACCATGGTTCCGTCGGCAAGAACCGTGAGAGGGACAGCCCCTCCAAGAAGCGAGGCACGACAGAAGCCGCCGCCAGTATACTCACTACTTTTTTTTCATAGGATTCTTCCTCCTGTCTGAAGGCAGTGCCCTGTTCACCTGGGGCTTCTGCGTGTCAGATTGACAAAGAGTTTTGGGTGAAATGCCCTGTAACTAGTGCAGATTATACCATCTGAAAGCATAGATAACAATGAAGGCATAGTCATCTATTCATTAAGAAAAAGTGAAAGAAGATACAGAAATTGAAACAAGAACATGTGTTTGCATTCCGCTGCCCCATGTGTTAAGATGTTAAGAAACCTGACAGGATTAGCCGGTTGAATGGTGGGAGGTTCTCTATTTATGGCATATGGAAAAATATCAAAGAAGCAGCAGGAAATTCTGGATTACCTGAAGCGCGAAATTATGAGCCATGGCTACCCGCCGACGGTCAGGGAGATCTGTGATGCCGTGCACCTGAAGTCTACCTCTTCTGTCCACTCTCATCTGGAATCTCTTGAGAAGAATGGATATATCCGGCGCGACCCGGCAAAGCCCAGGGCAATCGAGGTCGTAGACGATGCCTTTAACGTTACAAGGCGTGAGGTTGCCAGCATTCCGCTTGTCGGTCAGGTAGCGGCAGGGTTCCGATCCTCGCTGCACAGAATATCGAAAGCTATTTTCCGCTTCCTGCCGACTATATGCCGCAGAATCCGGCTTTTATGCTGCGGGTGAAGGGAACCAGCATGATCAATGCTGGCATCAACAACGGAGATCTTCTTCTGGTAGAGGAACAGAAAACCGCTCAGAACGGTGACATTGTCGTCGCGATGATTGACGACTCCGCAACCGTCAAGCGGTTTTACAGAGAAAAGGGATATATCAGGCTCCAGCCAGAGAACGACAGCATGGACCCGATCATTGTGAAGGATCATCTTCAGATCATCGGAAAGGTATTCGGTGTCCTTCGGTTTATGGAGCACTGAATATCCTGTTATTCCTCAGGCTGTTTCGTGGAAGCAGAATCCGGCTTCCCGGAAGATTCCTGCTCTTCTGGCGCTTTCTTGACCGGCCTGTAGACTGGCGCGGGAGCTGCCTCTTTTTCCTTCCCGGCTCTGGATGCGAAGGAAGGAGTCAGGACCTTGGAGTGTCCCGGGAGATGGCTGACGGGGACTTCTTTCCTCTTCTCATCAGGCTTTTTTTCAGGTGCTTTTTTCCTGGCCTCGCTTGCTTTCTTCGCATATTCCTGAGCCTGACGGACAACTTCATTCGCCTTCTGAATTCCTTCCTGGATTCGATCCGGAAAGGCTTTCACGAGCGCTTCGATCAGTTCCTTTGTGAGAACCATCGACATCCCCATCGGGTTGAGCATGAAGCCGTCGGTATCTTTTCCGGCGTACTGCATCAGCCCGGGAAGCGGAACTGCGAGCTCCAGAAGTTTCTGATTCTGGCGGAACTTGTCATACTCAAACTGATCCGAGAAACAGGGAACAAACTTCTTGCCATTTTTCATGTTCAGGACGGGAACGGAAAACTCATGCCGCTGGAGTTTTTCAGGAAGTGTTCCGGGACCTTCTTTCGGAATGACAGCCACGATATAGCGGGCAGCTGCGAGATTGGCAGAGAACTCTTCATTCAGCTCGCTGAGGTTCTTTTTTTCCTCATTCGGGATCTGCCGGGTTGCCTCCTGCATAAAATAAAGCCCTGAAAGCTGGAGGGACGGATTCTCGACCGGTCTCTGGAGCGGCGGAAGGTTGGAAAAATCGAGGCGCTTTACAAGGTCAGACAGCGCAATCTTTGTGACTGCGTCGTCTGACACATAGGCGATCTCGTTCACATCAAGTGTATAGAGGGAGGCAAAGAAGCCGCCGAACTGCTTCTGCTCCATCTTGGCGCCGCGTATCAGATATTTCTTCTGTGCATATTCTTCCACAAATTTCTTCAGCTCATCCTCACCGTCGAAAACCCATACCTGGTCATTGTAGGTATCCGGGTCGCGATGATGAATGGCATCTTGGTATTCATGCAGAAAGCTGCGTAAAGCGTCTCCTTCTTTTTGATCTGCTGAATGATGAATGCCTGATCGATTGCCATAGTGTTCACTTCTCCTGGTTTCTATTTTACTCTGAAGGTATTTTGACACGCCCCCTATTATAAAGCCTTCAGACATAATTATCAAATAGTGGTCTTGTGTATCCGGGCTGGATACCGGATATGCCAAGGCCCGGCGCATCTGACACCGTAATCTGCCGCTCGCGGAAAATGGCTCCGCCTGCAATCGGGTCCTCT
>USJM01000022.1 GCA_900555005.1 uncultured Lachnospiraceae bacterium
CGGCTGTGCGGTACTAACCTGCGGCGGAGGTGCCGCCGCTGCTGGGACGCGTACGATCCGCCTGCCTGCAGTACGGAAAGAATCTGTGACGTCTGCTCTGTGGTGAAACTGTGGATATTCTGCGCCAGCGTTACCATTCCATCTGACAGGGATGCATTCAGCTTATTGATATCATCTGCAGCGCTCTGCTCCAGTTCAATCCTTTGTGCTTCAAGCTCCGCTACCTGCTGCTGCGTGTCTTCTCTTGCCTGGGCTGCCGCCGCAGCCATTTTCTGGTCAAAAGCGGTCTGATATTCCTTGAGTTCTTTGTCTGACAGCTCATTGAGCGCATGGATCGCCGCCGACTGCTCCGGTCCTTTATCTTTCAGGATCTCGATCAGCTCCTTTGAGAGGGCCCCGCGGCCTTCCAGTTTATCCAGCTGCATCCGCCAGTCCTGGTAACCGGCTGCCTGCGCCTTCATGTTGAAAAGCAGTGTCTCTCCGGTTTCCGACTTACTCTCGAACTTATCGAATATATCAAAGCTCTTCGCGATCTCATTCGCCCGATCTTTGACCGTCTGCGCCTCTTTTTCGATAATCTCCTTCCGCTTATCGGCGTAGGTTTTCTGGATGTCGGTCAGCTTCTTTTCGTAATTCTTCTGCGCAGATATCAGGTTCTTATTCGACTCGATCCAGTTTGCGGACCCTGTCGCATACTGATCTCTGACTGTCTGCCAGTATTGGACTGTCGCTTTTTCCGACACATCCTGGTACTGCTCAAGTTCTGTCAAAAGTGATTTTGCGACAGATGCTGACCCGATCTTTTCCGACAGGCTTTTGATCTTGCTCTGGGCGGTATACCATGCATCTGTCCCACCTGTCAGTCTTTGCTGCACTGCCTTCCAGTATCTCAGCTCATCCTGTGTGCTGACATCCTGAATGGATTCCATGTGGTTCAGGTGCGTTTCTGCTGCTTTCTCAATCTCGTTATAATAGTCCGCATCACTCTTCTTTTTATCTTTCTTGGTGGTTGTCTTCTTTCCCTTCTTGACCTTTTTATACGTCCATCGATCTACTCCGAAATTATTCCCTATCCCGTCAAAAAGGCCTCCCACTGTCCCGGATGCCTGCGCCATCGCTGCCTGTGCTGCTATAACTGTCTGGTTTGCCATTCTGGCTGCAGCCTCCGCCGCCGTCGCACTGTATGCATCGATTCCGACCGCTACTCCTTCCGAAAGCCATCGACCTACCTGATCCCGCATCACTGCTGATGGCGAATGGATCCCGCCTTCGGCCTTCGCCGCATTGACCGCATTTCTCACTGCCGCTCTGGCTACATCAGCAATCACTGATGATCTGCTCCCCATCCCTGCCGCAATTCCGTTGGCCATCTGCTGTCCAACCCCGACGAACGATGCTGCAATGCTCTGCGCCGCATTTTTACCCGATGTAGCTGCAAACTTCGCCGCCTCCGCGATTTTCGCTGCATTCGATCCGATTCCTGAAGCGATCTTATCGGAAAATATTCTTCCAGGCTCATCTGTTGTGGCATCAGATGCCGCTTTTGCTGCATCTGACATGGCCTTTACGACTGCCTGTGCAATGGCCTCCGCGCTGATCCCGCCGGCGATCTTCCCGCTCATGCTGCTGCCAGCCTGGGACTCATCCCCGGATCCGCTGTTCAGTGCTTCTGATGCGCTCTTTGCCAGTTCTTTCGATATCTGCTGGACGATGGATGCCGCGCTCCTGATCCCTTCTGCGTAGTCTTTCCCGGTCTTCTCCCCAGCTTCCTTTGCGGATTCTGTCTTTACCGCTCCCCATGCCGTATCGCTGACTTCCTGTACGGCTGAAGTGTTTGCGTCCTGTGTCTCCTTGACACCTGCGGTGTATTCCTCTCCTGCCTTTTTACCAGTGTCCTTCGGCGCTGTTGTATCTGGCTCGGTTTCGCTTACCTTATTGAGCAGCTTCTTATACGCCTCGATGGCTCCGGATGTATCCCCGCTTTCCAGGCTGCTCTTCAGCTGATCTACCAGTTTCTTTCCGGATTCATCACCTGATTTTGAAAGGACATCACTGAGTCCTTCCATCTGTCCGGTGATTGCACTCTGTAACTCCTGGATCGCCGTATCAGCATCGATCGTACTGTTACTGATGCCCTCTTCCAGGCCGTCCGGGATTTTGACGCCCATCTGCTGCGCGGTGTTGACCAGGCTATCCAGTGAGCTCTTTGCCGTCTGATCAGCTTCACCGAACGCACTTTCAATCGCTGCCCTCAGATCGGTGAAATCCGCATCCGGCGAGCCAAGATCTTTCAGACCCTCTTCCAGGGTGACCTTATCATCTGCCAGGACAATTGATATCTTGTCCTGCATGTTGAGCGATTCCATATAGGCGTCGGACAGCGACTTGATCTGATCCAGACCGTACTCTCCCTGGTTCTCCATCGTCCAGGTATATGCTCCAGGATATTCGCGCCTTCCGTTCCCATACTTTCAAGGTTCGTAAGGAATTCCGGTGTGATGATCCCTTCGCTGCAGTATTCCCTGACCTTCGCCAGGTTCTCAGCGTACTTCTGGTACCCCTCGATCTGGCTCTTCAGGTTTGCGTTCATCTTCTCGGTTGTCTGGTCATCTCCACCTTCGAACTCCGATGTGATGGACAGCTTCAGCGTCTGCTTTGTAGACTCCTTCAGCTTGTCATATGCATCGACAACACTCTGCGCGTAGTCCCGCTGCATCTTCTGAGCAGCTTCGGTTGTCAGCACGAATTTCTCTTTGGCGTCAGTATTATCGTTTATTTCATCTGTATTTTCCTTGAGCGATGCAGTATTTTCATCGGTCGCCGCTGTCCCGTTTCTGGTCCATATTGCATCCTGCTGCATAGACGCAGTATGTTTCCCCGTCGAATCCGCCAGGCTGTCGACCGTTTTCTGCGATTTTTGCAGTTCCTTATCGCTCTCCCCGACTGCTTTTGCCGCTTCTTCCTGTTTCTTTGTCGCTGATTCAACTGATCCAGCCATTCCAGACCAGCTCTTATCCAGCGCGTCCACGGAATCCTGCACGCCGTACCCAGCGTTCTGGACTGCCTCTAACGCTTTCTGGTACTCGTCTGTCGATAGTACGCCCTTGTCATATGCGTCATTCAGGGCTTTTATCGCTTCTTCCTGGCTTTTCAGCGTCCCTGTCCAGTTCTGCTTGTCGCCTTCTCCGTATGTGAACTGGTCGTGCGCATACTGGGACAGTTCCTCATACAGATCCCGTCTTTCCTTCAGTGCGTCCAGCTCCTGGTTTGCCATCTCAAGGTTGTACTTTGCTGTGACGTTGTCCTGGACCGCCTTCTTCTGCAGGCTGATCAGTGTCTGCTGTACGACCTGGTCTTTATACGCCTGTGTCAGCTTCTCAACCTCGCCGCGTGTTGCACTGAGCTTATCCGCCTCTTCGTCATACGATAGGTTCAGATCAGGCACGATAGCATTCAGCTCTTCTACTCGGTCGCGAAGATTGGCCTTGTCTGCTGCGGTCTTATTTTCTGCGCCGGCCATCCGATAGATCGTGTCAACGAGATGATCGATCTGTGAAGACTGTGCCTGGTATGCATCAATGGAGCTGTCGATCTGCTCCCCATTCTCTCTGACGCTCTGGCTGATCTGGTCAAAACTCTCGGCCACCTCGTCCGCCTGGGACTTTGCAGGCGCAATCATCCCAGTCAGCCCCGTCACCATGTCCGTTCCCAGTTTGACAACTTCCGTCAATGGACCTTTAACCTTGTCATATAATGCGATCCCCAAGCCTTCCGCTGCGGATCCGAACTCTGTCGCGGCCCCTTTGAGGTTGTCCCGCATGGTCTTCGCCATGCCTGCTGCTGCCCCGTCGCAGTTCTGGATCGCATCAGACAGCTTGTCCACATCACCCTGGCCGGCATTCATCAATGCCAGGAAACCAGACATTGCCTCCTGCCCGGCGATCGACTTCGCAGCATTGGCCTTCTCCGATTCGGAAAGCTTGCTGAACTTATCACGGCAGTCTGCGATGATCGATGACAATGACCGCATGGATCCGTCTGCGTTCTTCGTATGCACGACCATCTCTTTGCCGGATGCCGTCGTGATCTTAATGCTGCTGGACATCTTCGTCATGATCGTCCGCAGCGTCGTTCCAGCCTGTGTAGCCTTAATTCCGGAATTTGCCATCAGACCGATGGCTTCCGCCGTGTCTTCCGCGGTGAACCCAAACGACCCGGCAATCGGAGCACAATACTTGAAGGTCTCACCCATCATGGAGACGTTCGTGTTGGCGTTGCTCGATGCGGCCGCCATAATATCCGCGAAGTGGGCGGAATCGGATGCCTTTAAGCCGAATGCCGTCAGGGCATCTGTCACGATATCTGACGTCGTAGCGATGTCTTCCCCGGATGCTACTGCCAGGTTCATGATCCCGCTGATGCCGTTAAGCATGTCATCCGTTTTCCACCCAGCCATGGCCATGTATGACATGGCATCAGCTGCCTCGGTCGCACTGAGCTTTATCGTGTTTGTCGTGCGCCCCATCTCTTCCGCTTTTGTGGCCAGTGCTTCGAATTCCTGCCCGGTTGCCCCGGAGATCGCTCCGACATTGGACATTGCAGCTTCAAAGTTCGATCCTACCCCAACAGCTTGTTTTGCGGCATCAACAAGCTTCCCCGGGATGTCCATTACAGCATCAGTGATATTCGAACCAATTCGGCTTATTGCCCCAGCTCCTATATCCTGGATGAGGCCTGAAAGTTTGCTTCCGGACTGCGCCGCATTTGTTCCCGCATCCTTGATTTCATTTCCCATCTTGTCGATGGATGTTGCGCAGTTGTCCGCAGACTTGGATGCCTCGTCAATATATCCGCTGTATCGTCTGGTTTCCGAACTTGCCGCACTCAGGCTTCTCTGCGATTTGGATACGTTCCCGTCCCATTTTGTGATGGTCAGGTCGAGCCGTGACAGCTCTTTCTGCGCCTCCGCCAGTTTCTTCTGGTACTTGTCTGCCTCTGACTGGTTCCCTTCCTTCTGCGCCTTGCTGAGGCTTTCTGCAAGCTCATCGACGGCCTTTGCCTGCTGCCTGTATGCTTCTACCGCCTTCGATCTGGCACTTTTGGCGTTTGTCAGCGCGCGCTCACAGGCTTCTTCTTTCTGCTTCAGCAGATCCTGTTTTGCTGAGAGCGCTTCAGCAGAATTCGCGTTTCCTGCGTACTGCTCGGTCAGTCCTTTGATGGCGCTGTCGAGCTGCCTGACGGACTCCTGCGCCTTTTTCATTCCATTTGCGAACTTTTCTTCGTCATTCAGTGCAAGCACTACACCAATCTTTGTTGCCATCCCGGGACTCCTTTGCAATAAAAATGCGTCTGCTTTTCAGCAGGCGCATTAGTGGTTTACCATATTCATTTCATGGACGCGGATATCTGTACCGTTCTCTTCATCTTTCGCCGTTCTTCCGGCGTCGCTTTCTTGTACCAGTCCCTGGTCTTTTTCGCCAGCCATAAAACGTACCACACCGGTAATGTCACGCCGAATAACACCAGCGCAAGGATCAGGATCAATACCAGGTTCGACAGAATACTCATGATCTCACCCCCTTGATTACAATATAGCTCTCCCATGCTTATTGCAAATGTTCAGGGGATGTCGTCTATTCCCTGCTCTTCTTTTTTCATCCCGTTCATGACAAGGTACTCTGCATAGATTGAAAAGTACTTCCGAAGCGTCATACTCCAGATCTCGTCCTCTGTGAAACCGAGCTTGTCTGCCCCGATGTAGAGGAGCCTGGGGAAATTGATTTTCTCCGGTGCCTCGTCTGGTTTGGGCTTCCATCCTGCTTTGGAGACGCCCCGACATAACCGAGCGCTGCACTCTCATGGATGGAGATACATCCTCCGATTTCGTCCTCCGTATACGGCGCTGCAGATCTGTCATGACTGTATAGATCATCATTGACCAGGACAGTCAGCAGGTAGGTCAGGGTAGCGTATACCGTTTTCTCGTCTGTCAGTCTCCTGATCACTTCTCCGATCGGCGTGTCATAGTGTTCCTCAATCTCACATACGGCGCGAAGCGTAAAGAGGAGGCTGTGTGCCTCCCCTCCAATCTCCACTTGTACACCTTCCGGCCTGCACAGGCTCATGCTTCATCTCCTTTCCGATCAGCCCTCGGTTGTTACGCCCGTCTTCTTATCCACCCACGCTTTGGCTGCTTCCAGCGTATCGAAGGTTTCCCTCTCCTTCCAGGAACCATCCTCCATGATCAGGATGTCTCCTTCCAGCGTCACATGGCTGAATGTTGTGTTCTCCTGCTTCGTCTGGTCCTCATCGGTCGGCTCTGCAAACTGGACTTTCTTGTAAAACTTGGCTACCCACTTTTTACCGGAGAGTCCAACAGCCCCGACACCCACGAACGGTGCGACATCATCTGCGTTATACAGGATCGTCTTCTCCGTCCCTGTCCCGGTCTGCGTCTTGTGCCCCAGAACCATTGAGTAGATTTCATCCTCATCGTTTGTGAGCTCCAGCGACAGTGTTCCACCCGTTACGGACTTATCGGTGTCCGTCACCCTGTCATCCCCGTAATCCTTCACGTTCGCGCTTGTCGGCGTCCCTGTCAGGTGTGCCGCCGGTGAAAGATGTTTTCCGCCGGTATAGGTTTTCCCATCATCGCTAAGGATCCCGATTGCAACATATCTAAGGCCTTTCTTCGCCATAATTAATCCTCCTCAAAATATTCACACTCGAACACCAGGTGTCTCCTGGTCTCCGTGTTCTGCTCTGTTACTGATGGATATGTGAACCCTGCTTCATCCAGGGCTTTTCTGATTCTCGCTTTGACCGCCGAATATGGGGCTGACAGATCATTGCAGTAATGTACCTGTATGTCTGCCAGGTTTCCTGCCGGCGCATCATCCCCGTACTCTGTCCCGCGATCAGACGCGTAATTGTATGTGATGAATTCCTTCTCGCTTCCGGTCTGGAGATCCGGGCGTATTGTAATGCCCAGCGGCTTCAGTGCCTGGTAGGCGGCTTTCAGTGCTGTCATGAGTCCGCCTCCATTTCTGCTTTCAGGACGTCTTCCATCGCTTTCACACATGCGTCTTCTACCGCTCCGGCAGCCTTTGCTCTCCATGGCCTTGGGTTCAGGTGTCCCGGCACACCATATTCGAGCATAGCCGCCTTCTGTGCATTCCTCACGCCCTTGTTGTCCCGCCCTGTTGGTCTGGCGACTGTGTACACTCCGTATTCGTTTACCTTCGCCCCGGTTGACGACACGGATGCTGAAACGGATCCGGATGCATACGGCCCCTGTTCGGCTGCTGCCACTGCAGATTTTGTGGATGCCAGCAGTTTCGGCTCTGCTGCGCTGACCGCTTTTTTCGCGATCTCCTCCACCTTGTTTCTGTCAGACAGCCGTTCCAGCTTCCGGAGCATATCATCAAATCCTTCTGCCCTGATGGCCATCAGATCAGCTCCTTTCTCTCCGCCGTTACCTGCATGTATTCGTGCGCGTCTTCGTAGTCTCTGATTGACTTGATCCTGTATTCATGCCCGGCGTACCGGATGATCATGTTCTCATCAATCGCCGCGTACGGAATCAGGAACGTGTATAGATAAGTATTCAGCTGCTCTACCCCGCTCACGGTCTCTCCCCCGCTTTCATACGTAACCATCGCGGGACAGGTGACAACCGTCTTTTCCTCCTTCATCGGAAAGCCTTCGTCGCTTACCTCTCCGTCCACCATCTGGATGACTAACACTGTTTTGTCCAGGTCTTCCGGCATGACATACCGTTCGACGCTGACCCTTTTGTTCCAGTCAAGCGGTATAAGGTCGTCGATCCACTGTTCTTCCGTTCCTACAGTCTTCCATCTCCGGCCGAAAAAGTCTACCAGCGCTCCATCCCATCTGTGGCTGTCCCCCTTCGGCACGTACAGCTGATAGGCCGCGTGCTGCCCTGTCAGGGCCAATGCGCCTGCTATATCCCCCGGGTACGCCGGTCCGGCTGGCCCGATCAGCACGTTGTCAACATTTTCCGGGTTATCAGCGTATACAGGGTTCCCAAAGCTGTCTTCTCCGGTTTTCGTCTTTACATGCAGTATGACTGTGACCCCTTGCATGTTCATCCCTCCAGGCAGGACGGCGTGAAGCCGATCCTGTTGGACAGCCCCAGCATCCTTTTCTCTGTGCTTGTCAGGTACAGCTCCCCGGCTGATCCAGATCCGAATGTCCACTGCTGGGCATATGGTCCGGCAGTCAGGGAGCCTTGCGTTGCCCCGTAAGGTGTCCCCTGGCGCGACCCCAGCGCCCGCCTGATCATCCTGCAGGATACGATTTTCCGGACGTCCTGTACGGCCGTCGTTGATGTAGCGTCGATGATCGCCGCAGCCTCCTCGCAGAGCGCGGCGCATTTCTTCCGCTCCTCATCCGTCAGTGGCCGGAATCCTCCGGCCACATCGTCAGCTGTCGCGTAAATCATCTTTCACCTCCGGTCAGCCGCCCGACGTTTTATCCGTGTATGTGAACCGGTTGAACACGGTCGTATCTGCCCTGAACCCGATCTCCATCTCCGCGCGGATCGCGACCATGTTCTGCTGCCACAGGTTCAGCGTCGTTCCGTCTGAGAGCGCAAGCGTCGCCTGATCGGAAAGCGTGATGGAAAGTGCGGATGTCACGCCGTACACTGCCTTGGTCCAGTCTCCGGCGTATGCGACCGCATCCGCTGTCTTACATCCCTTCGAAATGTACGTCGGTGCGCCCAGGATTGTCGGGACTCCGTTCTGCGCAATGCTGTCGACAAAAAGCGGTCTTCCGGTCGTGTCCTTTGCCGTCAGCAGTACCGCCTTTGCCTTCGGTGAGATCGCGTATCCGTTTGTCACGCCGTCATGCTCGGAAATGTCCAGATCTGCGTTCACCAGTGCGCTGATCGGGTCGGTCGAAAGCTCCTGTGCCTTCACCTTGTTCAGCTGGTCGAAATCCTCTCCCGGTTTTGCCGTCCCTCCGAACACGGTGTTGTCGATTTTCTCTCCCATTGCCATCGGGATCCGCGCAACCAGCGCGTTGTAGAGCGCTGCTGCATCCCTGGTGAATTCCATCGAGAACGGGGCAATGACTGCCAGCTTGTACGGGGTGATCTTCTTGGACGCGAACGTCCCCTTCTTCACCGGTTTCTTTGCCCCTTCAGCGACCCACTCTGCCTCTGGATCTGATGTGATGATATTGACAGACATTCCCGTTCCCGGGAGTGCGATCTGTCTTGCCAGACGCATGATCGCAGATCCTTCCTGCGTCTTCTGAATGATCTCAGACGACACTGCCTCCGGCAGCTTCACGTCTGACCGGCCATTGAAATTATCAGCCATGTTTTTTCCTCCTTCTTTCTTGTTACTGTTTCAACGACTTGTGGAACCAGTCCGCGAACATCTCCGCAGTTGATCCACTTCCTCCTTTTTCCGGCATCCGTCCGCCGTCTTTCACTTCCGGATAAACAGCACTCCCTGCATACTTTTTGATTGCCTCTGCCTGGCTCTTGCAGGTTTCCTCATCGCTGCCGTACAGCAGGGTCTCCGGGACTCCTGATTCTTTTGCGACTTTCGCACGGATTTTGCGGATTTTCTCCGCCTCCTCCATCTTGCTGACCTTTTTCGCAAGTTCCGCTGCTTTGTCCTGTGCCTTCTGCAGCTCCGTCTTTTGAGACTCTTCCTGGGCATCGAACTTCGCTGCCTTCTCCTTGAGCGAATCATAGTCTGCGTATTTTGCGCGTTCCCGGCTCAGTCTCTCCGCCACGATCGCATTGACCTGATCCGTTGTGAAGCTGGCCTGCTGTCCTGTCGTTCCGGCAGCGCCTTCCGCCCCGTTCTTTCCCTGCTGGTTCCCCTGATTCACAGTTTCTATTGCCATTTGTCTACTCCTCCGCTATGCGTAATCCGCGTTTGAGGCACGCGTTGCCAATAAAAAAGACGGTCATCACTGATCGTCTTTTTGTACCCTTATTCGATTCTGCTCTTACCTGCCCGGAAGTTTTATATCTTCCATCACTGCCCGCGATTCCAGAACCATGATATAGTCCTCCATTGTCCGGATCTGGAAATCATATATCCTCCGCGGGCACTTAGGCATGAATTCAATTGTCCCGTCATCCCAATTTGCCAGCATGGCTTTCAGTTTCCTGTATCTGATCACCAGCTGCTCATATTCAGCGATGAATCTCTTTTTGTAATCGCTGCTCACCATACCCGACACTGTGTCATACAGTCTGTCATTCATTTCTACCATTTTGGCTCTCCTTGTATTCGCACTAAAAAAGCACCGGTTCACCCGATGCTGTGTTATCCTTTCGACACAGGGAACCTGAATCCTGAGTCTGTATGAAAGGAGTATTTCGTAATGATTATGCACCCCGTTATTTCCAACATCATTTCTGCAATTGGGTATGATGAACATTCCCTCTCTTTAGTGATCGTTTTTAACGATGGATGTGCTTACGAGTATGATGGTGTTCCAGCCATTATCGTGAATCAATTACTCGCTTCGCCATCTAAAGGCAGATTCTATAATCAATTTATCAAGGGGCGGTTCAATCAACTTCGTATTCGATAAGTTCCTCTGCCAATGACTCCTCCACCCGGATACGATCGCACTCGATTACGACTGTTGTATGCGGGTGGAAATGGTGTTGAATATACCTGGCAATCGGCTCACAAAGCTTCGTTAGCTCTACAGTGCATTCCCTTTTGCTTTCTGAAATCATACTTTCTATATGATCCATCTTCTTTCACCCTGGTTTTATGCGAAATGTTAATCTTCTTCTATTTCCTTCAGTATTTCCTTCGCAATATGGTCTTTCCCTTCATAAATTGGGAACAAATCCCCATCTTCAAACCGATTATTGTTTGCTTCTTCCTCATTCTCTGCAAATTCTACTACAATACAGTCTGTACCGCCGCCAATCGTGTCCAGTCTTATAAAACCTTTTTCCTTTGTTAAGAAACATGGCCGCCCTTGAATCATCCGATATTCTTTATTCTTCTTGATGATGGCTTCAATCTCTTTCTTGACCTCTTCCCTAATCATCTTTCTCGCTCCCATCAAGCTTGTATCTCCTAACACCGTCTTTAGCCGATGACCTTTTATAATAAGCCTCTATATGGTGCGCACCTGCAGGATGGTATTGTAGATATCCATCACCCCTATAGTGGATCCTATATCCGCCGCCATCCTCGTATTTTATCCCTTTTAGGCTGCCCTTTCCTAATGGTTCTATGTCAAATCCCAAGTTTTCGAAAAACGTCTTCCATTCACCTGGTGTTTTTGTCCCCAGAATACTTGAGTCTTTCTCTAACCCGATAATAAAATCAATCTGTTCCAGCGTCAATGGGTTCTTTCCGTTTAGGAGTCTCTGAAGCGATCTGATCTTATCTTCCGGCTTCGCCCCGGCCATATTGTCATAAATATCAAACAACCGATCCGGATCATAGCCGTCTACTTCTGTTGTTTCGTCGAATCGCACAACATATTCACACTTGCAGTTGTGATGCAGATGTTCTGCATGATCACTGCTCCGAATTCTCCTCCAACCGTTCGATGCGACTGTGATGCAAAATGCGCACTTTGTCCCCGGGCTTGGTACCCACGCGAACTCTCCATGGTCGCGCTTGCAGTTCTGCAGCATGGTCTCCTCTGCTGCCTGCTTTACGAATCGTCCGACTGCCCCCGGGCTTTCAGTGACTGGCCTTGACTGTACAACATTCCTGACATCGTCATATCCTGCAGGCTCTGCTGCCTCTGCATCCGGTACATTCGCACCGGCGTTCTCTGCAAGGGTGTCATAAAACTCGCAGGCAACGGATGCAGCCGCATCTCCATACTGCTGCACCAGTCCATATGCAACATCTTCGATGATGTCGTCAGAGACCTTCCCCGAGAGCACCCTTTCCACTGTCTTCTCCATCTCCTGCATGGACTTCTGCTGGATTTTCCACTGCTGCTCCCGATAATTCTCTATGCTGATCTTCGCCACTCTGCATCTCCTCAACAAGCTTCAGGCCTTTTACCCTCCGCTCCTGTGATTTGATCCTGCGAATATCCGCCTGGTCAAATCCGACCATCTCAAGGAATACGTCTGTCGATCCGAATTCCGGACGGCACGAAGCCACCTTGATCGCCGCATCCGTCGTCACTGCGACCGACGGCATTGCCGGATTCCTGAAATGTGCCCAACGTCATTTTCGTCATCTGTCAATGCATCCAGCGTGCAGTCCCGGCTGATCGCCTGCGCCATCCGTGCGATTGTATGCAATGCATCCGCATTCTCCTGGTTCAGCTCTTCTGCCGTCGCGATCAGTGTTTTTTCCTGTGCAATAACCGCATCGGATGATGTAGGGTTGGCATCGTTCACAACCCCTGTATCTGTCACCGACAATCCCGTTGCCGCTGAAAACTGGGTTGCGATTGCTCTCAGCATCTCAATGTGCTGCGTTATGCTCCCTTGTGGAAGCTGGCCGAATTCTGGCGTCGTACCTGTCTCCGGATTTGTGGTCGACATGAACATGGAACCGACGTACTGTCTGAATTTCGTTCCTATCATGTTGTCGTACTGTTCGTCTGTGATCCCGAGCAGGTATTTCTGCGGAGTCGTGGCGAATTCCAGCGCAATCGTCATATTGGCCATTGTTCGTACAAACGACTGGATCAGCCCGCGGATGGGTGCTTTCAGCCTTGACCGTCCAAATGGTTTATCCATAGTCGCATTCCAACACATAGGCACCATGAGCGGCTGGCTGATGTGCATCTGAAACGGCCTGTCCGCCACCCAATCTCCATAAGCCGCTCTCCTGATCGTGATCACTGCATTTTCTGTATACAGGTTCACGACCGATGGCCTCCAGGTCTTGTATGATTCATCCTTCCTTGTGTCAACGATGGCCAGTCCGCAGTCTATCCGGTTTTTCTCCCCGTTCCAGATCGCCGCAGCGTCCTCTGGGGAATGAAATCGGATACGGCATCCGAGATTTTGATCTTTCGACAGGGTTGCGAATGCAGATCCGTATTTCAGCTCATCCCGGCAAGCTTTCTTGTACTGAGCAACCAGTCTGTTGGCATCCGCAATCTTTCTGATCTCTTCAGCTTCCGTCCCGTTCGCGCCGACAAATCCGTCAAACATGGAACGGGACGCGAGAACATCCACTGTCTTCGCGCCCCATTCGCATCCTATTTCGAAATTCTGCAGCCCTTTCGGCAGGGCAATCCCGAGATTGACATCCTGCAGGCTGATATGCCCGTCATAATATTTCGATTTTTCCTGGTTCTTCAATATGTGAGCATTGTACACTTCCTGCAGGTCATTCAGTTTTTTTTGTTCTTCGGCAGTCAGTCCTCTGACTGCTCCGATCTCAAGATAATTCTGCATCGCCCATTCCTTTATCCGCATTTCATTTTCCGCTGCGGATCCCGCTTGCTTGTCTTTGCACCCCAATATGCCAGGCAGGCCGCCTCGATCGGAATTGGGTTAGCTCCTCCAAACCCCCAGCCGCCGCCGATCGGGCGCTTCACTGATGTCTTTGCGCTATCATCTAGCGCCTTCTGTTCGTTGTACCATGTGACCGTATCCTCGTTTACAGCATTGACCAGAAGGCTTACTGCTGCGATCATCTCTTTGGCAGATGGCCTGATTACTGTCCCTTGTAATCTCCATACATCCTTGATTTTCTCAACCAAGACGTCTACGCCATTTTTCCCATCAATTACCACGCATGAACCCTTGTGATACCGTTCGTTCAACCAGTCCGCCAGCCAATCCAGACCCTCTCCGGTTGGCTGCTGCCTGATCATCGATATCCGCGCCGGTCCCTCTTTCGGGATCACTGCACCGCACAGACAGACCGCCGATCCGTCCGCAGAAAACTTGACGCCATATGCCTGCTTCCCTTCTGGTTTCCGTTCATCGGACATACAGTTTTTCCACTTTTCCGGGTCCAGTGCCTTTTCCTGGTCATCACTTACTTTCGGCATCCACCATCCCAGTCTTTCTCGGGCAAAACCATCAGCGCTCATCGTGCGCAGCTCCTCCCTTGTGAAATCCTCCGTCAGCCGGAACCCCAAAGCAGGATTCGTTTTATACCAGTTTGCAGGGTCCTTGACATCAATCTCATCAATGCTCTTTGCTTCCACGCTCCATTCATGCCAGGCATCATGTTGCGTTGCCATGGTCAGGCAGATATTTCGTCTTCTCCGAAATACCGTACCTGGACATCCCGGATATGGCGGAGTCCCTGTGTATATCGGCTGCCGCGTCCCTGTAGTCGACGCCGCCAGTGTCGCCATAATGGCCTCAAGCTGCTCATCCTCAAGCTCCTGAGCCTCGTCAAAAACGACCAGCGATATCCCATCAAACCCTCTTGCAGCCTGTCGTGATCTTGCCGAGAACTCGATCACGCCGCCATTATCAAGCTCGATCGCTTCCTCCCCGTTCGTATAGCGGATATGTCTGACGATCGCCTCGATCTCCGGATGTCTCCGATCTGTGAACATTGCGGCGAGTCTCCGGAACGACCTCTTTGATGTCTTTACCTGGTGCGCCGTGTGCAGGATTTTCTCCCCGTTGATTACCATCCCATAGAACTCTCGCGCTTCCAGGCAACAGTTTTTTCCGTTCTGGCGCGGCACCGATAATCCACATGAGGTCGCTATATAGTTCCCAGAATTGTCTTTTCCAAGCCAGCAATCGACAACCTCCTGCTGCCACGGATCCATGTTTACCCCGTACTCATGCATCAGCGCTGCGGCGTCCCCGCCGTCTGTACTCATCCAGTCTGGCTCTATTCTGATTGTCGGCTCCTGCGATCCTTTCATGCTGTATGCTTGCTCCGGATTACTTCCAGCACTGTCTTCGGCTTGACCGCCTTGTCCGCTTTCGCTGCAGTCTTCTTCGGCAGATATTGCGTAATCTGCGTCATCCCGATGATGTATGCCTTCCACAGGCTCTCATAAGCCTGGAAATACGGGCTGTTCCTGATGCCCTTCTCTCCTTCGACTGTTATATTGTCGTCCGCAATCATTTCCCGGGCATCATCGAGCTTCGATTTCATCCAAGCCACATTGTCGATAACGGGATCAACGTTTTCCTCACTTCATCCGTTACGCCTGCTGCCTTCAGCAGGCGCATCAACCTTCTTTTCTCTGCCGCTGCCTCAGTCAGCCCCATCGTTAATTCCTCCGTTTGCATGTACGAAAAAGGGATGACCTTGCGGCCACCCCTCCAGGAGAAAGTATGTGTGCATCCCTTTCCTTCATCTTTCGATGCTACCATATTAGCATCGAAACTTTACCCCGGTGATGCAACTTTTATTTTTCACTCACTTTTTGTCCTTCAATTGATACAAAAATTGAGCCATTTCCAACACTCTTCCGACTGCCCCTGAATCGCATTCTCTTTCAATTAATGCGCTCAATTTTAATATTTGTCTGACACCTTGCTCATTTCTTATTATTTTTCAAACCTCTCGGGGGTAAATCGGCGCTGTGAGCTCGGGGTCGCCTTTTCCGCAGCCAG
>USJM01000023.1 GCA_900555005.1 uncultured Lachnospiraceae bacterium
GTAGGAAGTGGAGCCGGAACCCGTCCGACAAACCGCAGCTCTCGTTCCAATCCAGTTCGACGATCCGGTCGGAATCGAATCCCCAATACTCGAAATGCTCCCCCACGCCCAGCGGACAGACTACCCTGCCGATACGCTCTTTCAACTGCATTACGGTACGGTAATCCAGATGTGCCGGATGATACCGGGGCCTTCAATTGCCGCGAGATTCACCCTCGCGCCGGAAGGGAATCATGCAGACAGGGTGCTCCCTTCCGGGACGGTCCAAGTCCGCTTGCCGCCATACCCCCCCTGCCCTTCTCTCCGGTTGGGTTTTCTGCATTGATGGACCGGCTTTCCATATGCTGATCCAGAAACAAATTCCCGAGTGATGTATATCCGCTCATGCCTTCACGCCCCCTGCCATAATGCCATCCATGATCTGCTTCTCAAAAATTGCAACGAATAATATGATCGGCATCAGAATGATCCAGCCCATCGCTGATGTCAGATCCCAAGGTACGCCATACATATTATCACGAAGGGGAAGCTGGACGATAGCGACTGACAGCACCTGAATATGGTTCGAATAGTACAACGGTGTAAAGAAATTATTCAGGCATGAGATAAAATTGATAATGCAGACGGTTGCGATCGCCGGCTTCATCAGCGGCAGTATGATATACCGCATGCGCTGCCAGAACCCCGCCCCGTCAATCGCCGCAGCTTCCTCGAGTACAACCGGAATCTCCCCGACAAACCCTCTCAGAATCAGAATCGTGAACGGTACAATGCTGCTGATATACAGGATGATCAGTCCCGTATAGGTGTCAAAAAGGCCGACCCTTCTCATGAATTCATACAGCGGCCTTGCCGTGACCACCTCCGGAATCAGCATTGTTGCAACGATGAACAGAAACGCCAGATTGACGCCCCTTCTGTCCCTGAACCGGTAAAAGCCATAGGCTCCGAGGATGCAGATGAAGGTTCCCACGATCAGCGTAACCCCGATGATAATGATTGTGTTCCGGATCTTTTCAAGCAGGCCAACATGGCTCACCAGGAACTGGTAGCTCTCTAGCGTCGGGTGCTTCGGAAGGTATTCAATGGGGAATTTGAACAATTCCCCAGGCGGTGTAATCGAGGATATGAATATCCAATAGACCGGCATCAGAACGACAAATGCAATCAGCGCAAAGACAACCCAGCGGATGATGCAGATTCCGATCTTTCCGGATGTTCCGTTACTGATCTTTTTAGTTTTCATGGCTGCTCCTTTTATGTCTCGAACTTTTTACTTCCAGTAATTCTCATATTAATGAGTGAGAAGGCCATCATGATCAGGAACAATACAACCGCCATGGCAGATGCATATCCGATGTTCAGATTCGTGAATGCCTCTGTCGTGATCCGGTACGCAATCAGCGCCGTATCCTCCCCGGGGCCTCCGGAAGTCATCGAATAGACAAGGTCAAATGAAGTCAGCCTCCACAGTGTGAACGGAATACAAAGTGTCGCCACCCCCTTTGCGATCAGCGGCAGCGTGATCTTCGTAAAGCACTGCCTGGCAGAAGCACCGTCAACTTTTGCCGCTTCATACAGATCCCCTGATATGAACTGCAGGTTCGACAATACCAGAATCGCAAAGAACGGAAGATCTTTCCAGAGATCCACCGCAATCACAGCTGCTCTCGCAGATCCCCTGTAGATCAGCCAGTTATACTGAAAGCTTGGAACAATTCTTCGGATCAGGTCATTAATCAGGCCATAGTCGTTATTGAACGCCCACTTTGCTGCCATACCTGCGACGACAGACGGCATTGCCCATGGAATCAGGACAATCGTCCGAAGGAATCTTTGTCCCTTGAATTTCATGTTCAGTGCCAGCGCAAGTAGCACACCCAGTGTAATGTGAAAAAACATCGAGACAAAAACAAAGATAACCGTAAACTGGATCGAGATCAGCACCTTCGGATCATGAAACATCCTGATATAATTCTCAAACCCACAGAACATATTTTTTCCGGCAAGGAGCCGTATGTCAAAAAAGCTGTCTCTGATTGTCTTTGTGACCGGATATATCGTTGTAAATGCCCTCAGAATGACGACCGGAAGTACCAGCAGCCATGGAAGGAGAGCCATCGCCTTTGATTTGCTTCTGTACATGTAATATTTCCCTCCTCCTCAGACGACAGCCGGGGGCAGGAGGTGCTGCCACCGGCTGTATGAAGATATTACTGATACTCCTCAACGTATCCCTGTGCCTGGGTGAGGAAGTCATCGATCGAGATCTCATCTCTCATATAGGACTGGAAGATCGTTCCCATCGCACTGATGAACTCCATCGTCTGCGGCAGCATCGGCCTTCCCTGTACGTTGCACTCCTTTGCGTATTCAGAGTACATCTTCTTGACAGGATCGGAGTCCGGAACGATTTCCTCTGCCAGGTCCGCCCTTGCCGGATAGCGGTCAAAATACTTATAGCTCGCCTCCATCCCGTCTTTTCCAGTCATATACTGAAGGAATTTGACCGCAGCATCCTTATGTTCGGAAGCGGCATTCAGGACATAGCTCCAGGAGTCTGTAAAGATAGATCTGCTGCCATCCTCTGCAAAGGACGGAACCATCGCCATATGGATCTTGTCTTCTCCGAGCATATCCGCATTCGCATAATCAGTTCCACTTCCCCACATAAACCAGCAGCCGTATTTTCCATCGATTGCCTTCGGGTTCATCTGCTCATACTTGTCTGGAAGCTGATCAAGGGAGGTATAACCCTTCTGAACCAACTCATGAAGGAATTCCATCGCTTCTTTGTTATGCGGATTCGTCCAGTCGTAATAGTCGCCACCGAACATATTGACAAACTGTGCAATCTCATTGAACACATATGTTTTTTCCCATGATCCACCATATCCGAACCGACCGTTTCCAGAAACAGCTTCCATATACTTCATGAAATCGTCCTTCGTGTCAATCGACTTGATGCCAACCTCATCCATGATCTGCTGGTTGACCCAGAATGCCAGATAACCGGTATAAGAAGGGACACCGACGACCTGACCGTCCGCGCTGGTGATCATCTGATCGACATAACCCTTTGCGAACTTATCGCGTACGTCGTCTGTCATCACTGTGTCATTCAGCCCTTCCAGCCACCCGGAATTCTTGAATGTTGTACTCATCTCATCGTTGATCTCGATGATATCAACCGACGAATCTCCGGTCGACAGCATGGTCGTAACCTTCTGCTGTCTTGTATCAGAATCTGTAGGCGCCGCAATGACATTAATCTTCAGCCCCGTTCCGCTCTCCACATTGCTTAACCAGTCCTTGAATTCCGGATCTGTCGTCTGGATGGAATACAGCGTGAGATCATAGTCTCCCGACGCTTCTGTCGACTCTGCCATTGCCGGAACCGCTCCGCAGCCAAGAGCCATTCCTGCACTCAATACCAGACCGATCATTCTCCTTGTTCTTCTCTTCATCTTGTTTCCTCCTTCTTAAAAAGAACTTTGTCCCGATGCATGTACAATATCGGATTTCCCTTCCGGCTGAAATGCAATTTATTTTTGCGTTTTTATAATCCGTTTTAGACTTTGTATGAACATCTTGAAATCATCGTGGATACAGATAAGATGAATGCAGGATCGAAATGTACTCTGAGATAAACGATAAAGGGAGCTTCACGATGAAAGATCAAATGGCTACTTTCAGAAGGACTGTTTGTAAAAGTTTTTCTTCCTATCATTCAAAAATCCTGATCTCACTGTTGTTCTGCGGTCTTATCCCACTCGTTGGAACATCATTTCTTCTGATCCACACGATTCAGAGCGGTAAAACACAGATTCTGGATGCCGTATACCAGTCCGATTCTCAGCTGACCATGGAGATTGACAACCGCATTGACCAGATCCAGTCTGTCATCGATTCTGTCCAGTACAGTATGTATGCCATCTCACAGACTCCAGCAGATATGCAGGCGAAATCAGAAGTGTCCAGCGTCAGGAATACCCTGAGTCTGTACCAGTCTACCTTCAACCTGCTTCACATCTTCGCATTTCTCCCATCCGAGAATGTGATCTCCAATGAGGGAATCTATTTCCTTCCTCTGGATGAGCTGGACCAGTTTGGAATCAGCAGCAGTACGCCGACCTCCTCCACCTTCTGGTTTTACCAAAAGCATATTCCTATGCCCTATGTCCTGAACATTGACAAGAAAGACTATCGCTCGATCGGCGCCGGATACATCCTGAGAGATCAAGTCAGCAAGGATATCCGGTATGCCTTTCTGGTCTACATGAATCCGGATGAGCTGAGCTCCATCCTGTCCGGTTCATTCTCAGATGATCGCATCCAAAGTTATATTATGACCCCCGCGGGTCAGATCACTGCCTCCTCGGTTTCCGTTTCCGATGGCCAGATGACAGATTCGTCTATCATTGCTTCTCTACAGAAAACATCCGGCTCTTCTGTCAGGGTCTGGATGAATAGCGGAACAATCACCAGAATCTCCCCGCTTTCAAACGGATGGTTTCATGTAACAACCATCCAAAATTCCTATGTTAATGAAAATATGAAAACAACCTTGTTCTCCATCAGTCTGATTCTGGTCCTGACGGTTGTCTCGATTCTCCTGGTTTCTGCATTCCTGTCTCAGTCTCTGACCTCCCGTGTCAGTCTGCTCTCGAAGGCCATGCGGGAATATAACCCAACGGTTGGGCTCTCTGAGAAAACCCGGGCAGCACTTGGTCTCCGGAAGCCTTCTGGCATGCTTGACGAAATTGATGAATTGAGTCACACTTTTATCCGGATGGATGATTCGATACAGACCAGCCTTACATCCATCATGAAACTGTCCCTTTCCGGGGAACGCCTTCGTTACAAGCTGCTTTTAGCACAGATTAATCCTCATTTTCTATATAACATTCTCGGCACCATCCAGGTCTGCATTCATACCGGAAAGCCAGATACCGCCGACCAGATGATAGCGGAGCTTTCCCAGTTTTATCGGCTCGCTCTTCGAAGGTCTACGGAAATGATCCGGATCAGAGACGAGCTGGAGATCGCCCGACTCTACCTGGAGCTTGAGAAAGCCTGCCATAACGGCCAGTTGACATGGCAATTTTGCATAGAGGATGGGATCGAGAATTACTATATCTGTAAATTTACGCTCCAGCCTTTCCTTGAAAACTGCATCCATTATGGGTACTCTGAAGCAGACAAATGTGTATCCATCACACTCTCTGCAGTCTATCTGGACGACAAGGTTCAGATCACCATCCAGGATACCGGATCCGGAATGTCTCAGGAAAAACTGCAGCAGCTTCGCGCAGTCATTGAATCCAGGAGCGTAGATTGTTCAAAGAATTTTGGAATCGGGAGCGTCAGCTGGAGAATCTCTAGTCCCTCCTATGGAAACGGTACACTGAAGATTGATTCAGCCCCTGGCGAAGGAACAGTTGTGACAATCACGATTGACCAGATAGAGGAGTATTCAGAATGAAACGGAGTGTAATCATCATAGATGACAACCAATTCGCAATAGAGGGCATCCTGTCCCAGATTAACTGGTCAAGCCTTGGCGCTGAGGTAGATGCGACTTTCAACGACGGGTATTCCGCAATCGAATATGCCCTGTCGCACGACATCGACCTTGTGATCTCCGATATCGAAATGCCCGGCATCAGCGGAATTGGGCTCTGCTCCAGGCTGATCCAGATCAAACCAGATATCAAGATGATCCTGATCAGTGCATTTGACAAATTCGACTACGCAAAGAAGGCAATTCGCATCGGTGTCGTCGATTATATTGAGAAGCCGATTTCCTATCCATATCTTAGTGAAAAGCTTGCCTCCGTCTTTCGTTCCATGGATCAGGAGGACAGGACGCGCAGCATTGTGGAGCAGAGCAAACCTCTGATCCAGGAGAAGCTGATCTCCGACCTGATCAGTTTCTCCGGCGCCGAGGCGGAGGAGCGCCTGTCCAGATATTCCCAGTATCTGAGTCTTGACTTCAGCTATTCCAGCTACTGTGTTCTCAAAATACGGATAGAGAATGCCGATTCCATCGAGAAGGACTTCGGCGTGCAACGGTATCAGATGGACGTCGTTTCCACTGAGGAATCAGCCTGCAAGGCCGGCTCTGTTTTTGACTGGTTTTACTGCTACCACACGTACGACGCGGTGTACTGCATCATCGGCCAGAATACAAACAGCACCGAACACTTTCTTGCCGTCATTCACAAGTTTGCGGACCTCATCATCACGAATTCAGACGCAACTGCGGAGTTGAATATTGGAATCGGAACTATCGTTCCCCGCATCTCCTTGCTCCATGAATCGGCTGAGAATGCGGAGGGTGCCCTGAAGTATCGTTTCTGCTTTCCGCATGACACAATCTATGATGCATATGACACGGAGAAGCATTCTTTCTCCTTCTTCCCTGAACATGGACGCGACACCTCAGAGCTGTTTCAGTTGATCGCGTCCAGAAATGCAGCTCAGATTCGTGTCTGGCTGCGTGATTATTTCGATGCGCTGGCGAAGGAATGCACAGTCAAGAACATCCTGTTCTCGCGCATTCACATCCTGATCGGCGACATCATCCACTTCTGCTATGAGGTCAACATTGATATCTCCGACATGGAGGAAGACATAACAAAGCTGTACCGTCGCTTTGACCGGATCCACGACTATAATGAACTGTTCGAGTGGATGAGTGATTTCTGCCTGAAGGTCGGGGACTGTCTCGATACCTCGACAGAGTCCTACCACGAGCATATCTGTTCACAGGCATCACAGTTTATCAGCGAAAACTACAGTGACAACACCCTCTCGCTCTCTGACATCGCCCGACACGTCGGCATCAGCAGCGCCTATCTAAGCGCACTTTATAAGAAGGTGTACGGAAAGAACATCTTTGACACCATCACAAGCCTGAGGCTTGAGAAAGCGTGCCAGCTGCTTCAGCAGTCCACGCTCCCGCTGAAGGAAATCAGCATCCGCTGCGGGTACAGCAACCAGTATTACTTCAGCAACAGTTTCAAAAAGAAATACGGCCAGTCACCTTCCATGTTCAGAAAAACGGAAAACAACTAATTCACCCCGCTTCTGTTGTTCCTTCAGTCTGGCTCTCCGCCGAAAGACTCTGTTCTGCCTGCTGCTGTGCCTCCACCGCAGCTTCCTTGCTCAGGCCGATATTCTCCGTGATCACATTCCAGATGTCGGAGCTCTCAAACCCAAGCGCCCAGGCGGCTGTTCCGGCAAGATCATACTGCGGGATCAGCCGGACTTTTGCCGCAATCGAGTCGGCATCCTCAATCCAGATCTGGCAGCGGACCCCATCATTCGTCGTCCAGTCTGCGTAGCGCTGGAAAGCCGAGGCATCAAATACAGGTGTAACATTCCAGCTCTGGAGCGTCTTCTGGACACCGGCCATGGACAGCACCTCGCTGGTGGTGGTCCGGGCGCCGTCCTCTCCGCTGGATGTATACCAGATTCTGGTGTAGAACGGGATCGCGGAAATCAGCTTTTCAGCCGGAACTCCCTGGCTGATGCTCTCCTCAATTGCGCGCTGCTCATAGGATAGAGAAGCACCGAACCTGCATCCGAGCCGGAGTAATGCTCGTCATACCCCATGTTAATGAGGTAGTCCGCCACCGTTGCGATCTCCTTCCGATTCATCCACTGGTTGAAATCATAGGGCGGCTTGATGTCGACCGACAAGACAAGCTTGTTCAGCCGGCATTCGATGGAGAGCTCCCGGACAAACTGCACATAGGCAAGCGCATCCGCCTCCTCCATGTATTCAAAGTCGAGGTTGATGCCGTCAAGTCCCAGCTTAAGGGCATCATCGACAAGTGCACCGATTGCATTCCTTCTCGAGGCTGTCGAAGCCAGCACAGCGGAGGTATCCATCTCACTCGAGAAATCCGACACCAGCCCCCAGACCTGCAGTCCTTTTTTGTGGGCAGCCTTCACATACTTTTTCGACCCGATTGAGGAAATGTTGCCGTCGTTATCCGTCAGGGAAAACCAGGTCGGTGAGATCACGTTGACCCCTGACATCTGCGCGGTCATATCGGACAAGGTATCGTTTCCATCCTTCGAGGACACCTGGTGCCAGACCAGTGTCACCTTTCCGTCCATCGTGATAGACGGGTATTCCTGCGCCGGAATATCCGTTGTGACATTCTCCGTCGTCGGTTCCGCCATCCGCCCGGACTTCACATATCCGATGTAGCCATCCTTCGTCAGAACCTTCATCCAGCGAGAAAGCTGATCCAGAACAAATACCTTGTCGCCCTTGGCAAGCGTCGTCAGGATCGGGCTTTTGATGCCGCCCCTGTAGCGGACAGCCGCCTCCTTGACCGACTTCGCCGTCAGCTGTTCTCCCCATTTGTACCGGATCAGGACATGACCGCCATCATTGTTTCCCTTCTTCCATGTGTACTCCACCTGAGTATACTTCTGGAGGAAATCAGCGCTTACATAGAGGCCTGTCGTGTTTCCACCGCTGCTCTCCTGCGCGTCCTGCGTGACGCGCTCGCTCCCGGTAATCCGGTTGTCATCCGGGCGCAGAATAATCACCCGGTCATAGGTTCCCTCACTGACAGGGTCCGTCGTCCGGACGCCGTCAATGACGCTGTACGAAGAGGCGTTCACCGGGATCTCAAATTCCTGGGTCGCCGTTGTAAACAACATCCTGGTTGTCCCTTCATCCCAGTAAAATCGTCCGTTCAATGTATCGCGCACAATGTTATAAGGAAGATAGAGTGCGTCATCCTTCACAATCGCACGCTCATTCACCAGCTGGTCTCCCAGAATGAGCGCAGCTTCGTCCTGCTGCAGCTGCCCGAAGTAGGCTTCATCGGACATCCGCCTGTTGGTTGGTGTATTCCGGATGATCAGAACGCCAGTCCCAAAAAGCAGCAGAGCAAGGAAAAATGCGGCCAGTGCCTTCCGGCTTCCCCTGCCGCCCTTTCTTCGCAAGACTGTGCTGCTGCTCCCCGATGAAGGCATCTGGCTGTCCGCCTTGCGGTCATCTGTGATTTCTGTATGATCCGTTTTTTTCACACCAGACTGTTTCTCATTCAATTCTGATTTTTCCATGGCTGTTATCCTTACGGCTGATTTTCCGATTCCTGCAGGGTTGGTTTCGCCATCCTGTTCTCTTTCACCGCTGCAGCTGACAGTTCTGCATCGCTTCCGTTCCTGATACAGGTGGCTTACCATGATCTGTACGCACAGATGAGATGTTCAGGCTTGTAGATTCAACCGTAAGTATAGCAACCTTTCAGATTCGAGTCGACATCAAACATTCTTAAGATCCCCGGCAGACTTTGTCACACAACGGGGAAATGGCCGTCCTCCTGTTTCCGTATCTTATGAGAATACTCCCCGGTCCAGGCATGAATTCCTGAATCCGGAGTTCCCTTCTTCCGAATCCTTCCAGGGTATCCTGGCCTGTGTCTGCCTGCGGTTTCCTGCCATATTTCTTCTGACCAGTCCTGTGGCTGATTTTGTCTTTCTGTCTCCTCATATTGTTATTCGTCTGTCTTCGGTGCAGTTCCCTGTTATCTGCACCAGCCCGCATAGCTTCTCCTCCTGCAGCGGTGTCTGTCCGCTCCGACGCGGTTGAGATCAATGCGGCTGATCCGGTGTCCTGCCGGATCAGGGATAAAATCCATCATGTAACTGACTCTTTCCCGCAGGCAGCAGGAAGCAGCTTCCCATGGCTCCATGCTCTTTCCCTCCAGGCTGATTCTGCAGCCTTCCAGATAGTAGTCACGGAGCATACTGCCCAGTACGTCATCCTGCCGGTTCTGCCTGCTTCTGGTTTTCTGTTGCTGTACTTTCATACACGCTTCCTCCTTGCCGGCGGAGGTGCAGATCATGAAAAGGGTGTGATGTATCATTCCGCTTCTGCCGGCATTTGCAGCCTGCTGCACGCTGAAAACGGTTCTCGATTCTGCAAAACAGCGGCCGGTCTTTCAGTTATGCGCGGGGGACGTGAGATATAACAGATCTGTGTCAGATAAGACGGTTGGGCTGCCGGATGGCTGCCCGAATGGTGGTGCGGAGCTCCTCGACATAAGCCACATCCTTTTGCACAGCCTCATGATACATCTGTGCCTTATACAGCGCAATCTAATTGATGTAACATTGAGAAATTGGCAGTGCAGTTCATTTTTTCAAGGCCTGCAGCTGAGGTTTTACCTCCATTTTCCCTAAAAAATCAGGGAATCCTGCAAGGCAGCATTCCCTGATTTCATCAGAATTGCATATAAAAAGAGATGTTACATATTTTTTGTTACTTCATGTTGCATCGCCAGACACGCATGTTCCGGGTAATCCGCTCCTGCGAAGCGGCGCCCCTGCTCTGCCGCGTGCACTTCCGTCCAGCCGCCACACGGCCTCGTCCCGCCAGCTTCTCAAATAGTCCGAAGCTGCTGCACAGCCTGCCTGTTCACGATGGTTTTCATGTGTTCGCGGAAAAATTCATCCGTTCCGTTCGTGAAATCCATCGGGAGACCATATTCCGACAGGATATTGCAGATCTGATTAAACCGCTCCGGCTGCGTATCCTCCTTGCGGATCAGCAGATAGTACTCACCGTCATCCGGATTGCGGTAGAGGGTGTTGCGCCCCTTGTAATCCGGTCCGATATTCTTCGATGCACGGATGATGTTCTCAAGCGAATGGAACATATAGAAGCGTGTGAACCCGTACAGTTCCTCCTCTGTCATTGTCCCATTCGGGCCGCTCTGCGCCTTGCTTCCAGCGCTCTTTCCATCACCCGATGCCGGGACAGCAGGCGCGTCCTTCCTGCGGACAATCGCTGTCCCGCTGATAACCGGCTGGGAGGACTGCTTTCCTTCTTTCTCCTCATCCAGCGTCTCGTCTCCATCGAACAGCTCTTTCAGGCGCTTCAGAATATCATCCGCTGCCGGAATATCCTTCGCCAGACTGCTGAAGGAGTAGTCGTCTCCGGACGGATCCCCCGTAAAATGAGCGAAGCGTGAGTCTATCTCCTCAGGGTTTTTGACCTTCGTGATGATCAGTGTGAGGTTTCCGCCGGAGTCCGGCGTCGCCTCAATCATCAACGGGGCATTATCCAGACGGAAGCCGCAGTGATTCAAGGCCTCCTTCATCATATCGCGGAACAGGGTACGTGCCTTTCCGCTTCCGTATGTCAGCTCGGAGATCCGGATATCCCTTGCCTTCAGATCCTCGGGTGTCAGCGTACAGCGTATCTGATTGTCATTGATCTTCTCTATCTTCATTCAATTCCCCTCAGTTCATTCCCCTCTGCTGTCATCCGGTCTCCTGCAGATATTACTGTGCCTGCGCCTCCAGATATGCATTCAGGCGCTCGAGCAGAAGATCTGGGTCAATCCCATGTACCATTGCTGCCTCTTCCAGAGACTCGCCCATGGATGCCGGACAGCCGATACAATACATGCCGCCGCCCATCAGGACACCTGCCAGGTTGACATCGACATTGATGATCTCGCCGATGGTCATATCCTTGGAAACCTTGCGCACTGCCTTCTTCTCAGCCGCAGAAGCTGTCGTATTCTCCGCTGCTGTATTCTTCACTTCCTCAGCCATGTTGTGACCTCCTTTTTTGTATACACGGATCGTAGCACATATCCGTTCTTTCAGCGAACTGAATCTGAATCCCGTATCCACGATTATAGTATGCGGACTGCGAATGTACAAGATATATTTTGCACAATCTAATCACGCATAGCGCCCTTAAATCTGTCATTCCCGTCCCCCGCGCTTCCCTGCAGGCTCTATCCCCTTGTCCGGAGCGGAAGCGTTGACCTTCCCAATCCCCCGCATGCCCCTGCAGGCTCCCTACCCGCCTGGGCCATCTGCTTCTGTCGGTGTGTTCGTCTGCCTACCCGAAGTTATGCTTGTCTAAACCTTTTGCATGGTATTAGAATACAGAAAAGACTCAGGTAATGAGTCATGACTAAGAATACAAGGAGGTGTCACGATGGCTTATACAATCAGCGATGATTGCGTATCTTGCGGAACCTGTGCACCGGAGTGCCCGGTCAACGCAATTTCCGAGGGAGATGGCAAGTATGTAATCGATCCGGACGCATGTGTTGAGTGGGAACCTGCGCAGAGGTTTGCCCGGTTGGTGCTCCGACCGCTCCATGATCGGCTGCATTCTTACGGCATAACATCAGACATAAAAGGAAGTGCTGGCATCTGTCAGCACTTCCTTTTTTCGTGCGCCCTTTTCGTGCGTTCATGTCTCACCATTCTGTCTGGCTGCCTGCCAACTCCTTCCGGTGCGTCTTGCATGCTGGCACGCATGAAAACATCCCCTGGGGGAACATACGACGCAGGCCGCACTCGGAAAGGCCAGGCTCCTTCACACCGGAGTCTGGCCCCTTCCGTCTCTTACAGCTCTTGCTCAAACGATTCCGGATCGACTGTGATCTTGATTGGTTTCAGCTTCCAGATATCCCTGACATACTCCTGAATGGTTCTGTCTGAGGAGAACTTTCCGCTCGACGCCATATTCAGAATCGCGCTCTTTGCCCAGTCTCCCTGGCTCTGGTAATACTCGATGGCCTTCTTCCGCGCCGCATCGTAGGACTTGAAGTCCGCCAGGATGAAGTACTGGTCCGCCGGTCCCTCCTTTGTAGTCAGAAGAGAGTCGTACAGCTCGCGGAACAGCTCCATATCCCCGCCCGAATACTTTCCGTTGATCAGCTCCATGAGCGTTGTGCGGATATCCGGGTCATTGTTGAAGTAGTAGGTCGGATCATAGTCATGGTTGTTCTCGTGATCAATGACCTCCTGGGAGGACAGTCCGAAGATAAATGCATTCTCCTCCCCGACCTCCTGACAATCTCAACGTTCGCGCCGTCCATCGTGCCGAGCGTCAGCGCGCCGTTCAGCATCAGCTTCATGTTCGAGGTTCCGGACGCTTCCTTGGAAGCGGTCGAAATCTGCTCGGATATATCCGCCGCCGCGAAGATCAGCTCCGCATTCGAGACGCGGTAGTCCTCGATGAAGACCACCTTGATCTTGCCGCCGATTGACTGATCATTGTTGATCACATCCGCAACAGAATTGATCAGCTTGATTGTCAGCTTCGCCCGTCTGTAACCGGCAGCCGCCTTTGCGCCGAAAATGAAGGTGACCGGATAGAACGGTCTCTCCGGGTGTTCCTTCAGTTCGCGGTACAGGTACATGACATCCAGGATATTCATCAGCTGTCTCTTGTACTCATGGAGCCGCTTGACCTGCACATCGAAGATGGATCTCGGATCGACATCGATACCATTGTGTTCCTTAATGTACTTCGCCAGACGAACCTTGTTCTGATACTTGATGTTCATGAACTCCTGCTGCGCCTTCTGATCGTCAGCGTAGAGCTTCATCTTCGCGATCTGCGGAAGATCCGTGATCCACTCATCCCCGATATGTTCCGTCACCCAGTCCGCGAGAAGCTGGTTGCCGTGTAAAAGGAACCGGCGCTGCGTGATTCCGTTCGTCTTGTTGTTAAACTTCTCCGGCATCATTTCATAGAAATCCTTCAGCGTCTGCTTCTTCAGGATCTCCGTGTGCAGCTTTGCGACGCCGTTGACAGAGTAGCCCGCGACAATCGCCAGGTTCGCCATCCGCACCTGTCCGTCGTAGATGACAGCCATCTTTGCGATCTTGTCCTGGTTGCCCGGGTACCGCTGCTGGACCTGCACGATGAAGCGGCGGTTGATCTCCTCAACGATCTGATAGATACGCGGAAGGAGTCTTGAGAACAGCTCGATCGGCCACTTCTCAAGCGCTTCTGCCATGATGGTGTGATTCGTGTAGGCGACGGTCTTCGTTGTAATATCCCACGCCTCATCCCAGCCCAGGCCTTCCTCATCAAGCAGGATGCGCATCAGCTCGGCGACAGCGACCGTCGGATGTGTATCGTTCATCTGGAAGGTTGCCTTCTCATAGAACTTGTGGATATCGCTGTGCTTTCTCTTGTACTTGGCAACCGCTTCCTGGACAGACGCGGAGATGAAGAAGTACTGCTGCTTGAGCCGCAGCTCCTTGCCGGCATAGTGGTTGTCGTTCGGATAGAGAACCTCGACGATGTTGCGCGCCAGGTTCTCCTGCTCGACCGCTTTCTGGTAGTCGCCCTTGTCAAATGAATCCAGCTGGAAATCATTGATGGCCTCTGCGTCCCAGACGCGGAGCGTGTTGACCATATTGTTGTTGTAGCCGACAACCGGGATGTCATAGGGGACCGCCCGGACGGACTGGTAGTTTTCCTGGATAAACCGGTTGCTGTGGGTCTGCTCGTCGTACTCGACCCGGACATAGCCGCCGAACCGCACGATCTTCGCATACTCCGGACGCTTGAGCTCGAATGGATTTCCATTTTTCAGCCAGTCATCCGGGACTTCGACCTGGTAGCCGTTCTCGATCTTCTGCCGGAACATACCATAGCGGTAACGGATGCCGCAGCCGTACGCCGGATAGCCGAGCGTTGCGAGCGAATCAAGGAAGCAGGCAGCGAGACGGCCGAGGCCGCCGTTGCCGAGTGCCGCGTCCGGTTCCTGGTCCTCGATCACGTTCAGATCGAAGCCCATCTCCGAAAGCGCCTCCTTCACCTCCTTGTAGGCGGTGAGGTTGATCAGATTGTTGCCGAGCGCCCTGCCCATCAGGAATTCCATCGACATGTAGTAGAGAATCTTCGGATCCTCCTTATCCATAACCTGCTGGGTCGCCATCCAGTTGTCTATAATGACATCCTTGACAGCGTAAGCCACAGCCTGGAAAAGCTGCTGCTGCGTCGCTTCCTTCAGGGTTTTGCGGAACAGGTTCCGGACATTGTCCCTGACCGTTTCCTTGAACCGTTCTTTATCAAAATGTTTATCCATGCTGCCTCCCTCAGATTTTCCTGACGCCCAGTGTTACCGCCTCTCCGTTGACGCTCCACTCCTTTGTGTATCCGTCCAGACTTCCGTAGGTAATGCTCTCCGCGAGCACCTCCTTCTTCAGGCCGGACTCGTACTTCTTCATGATGCCCTCCAGCTTTTCATTGCCCGCCTCAAAGACGTCGATGTGATCCTGTACCTCGAAGCCGGCTTCCTTTCTCATGGTCTGGATC
>USJM01000024.1 GCA_900555005.1 uncultured Lachnospiraceae bacterium
GCCGGGAGCTCTGGCTCGGACTGAAACCGCTTGTTGATACCTGGAGGTGAGGACGCTTGATCAAGGATAACCAGAAGTATTTCAACAGGCTGCAGGTTGTGATTGACGCAGCGGTAACGGCTGTCAGTTATCTGTTTTCCTGGTGGATTCAGTTTACATTCTGGACGCCGAAGACGCAGGGACGGCTTTCATTTTCAACCTACATGCTGGCGCTGGTCTTTGTAATTCCGGCGTATCTTCTCCTGTATGACGGATTCAGGCTCTATCAGCCGAGAAGAATATCCGGGAAACGGGTAGAGGCCGGGAACATCTTCCTGGCCAATATGGTCGGACTTCTGATGTTCATCTTCTGTCTGTATGTCATTCGGCAGCAGGACTTCTCCAGACAGATGCTGTTTTTGTTCACCGGGATTAATTTTCTGAGTCTGGTGATCGAGCGGAATGTCATTCGGACGATGCTGCACCGAATCCGCCGCAGGGGGATGAACCTCAAGCACATGATGATGGTGGGCTGCAGCGCGGCAGCTGAAGGATACATTGACCGGATCCGGCAGAATCCCCAGTGGGGGTATCAGGTTCACGGAATCCTCGATGATAACACGAAGAAGGGCAGTATGTACGATGGAGTGCCTGTCCTGGGCGGAACGGATGAGCTGGAACCTATTCTCTCCGAAAACAGCCTGGATGAAATCGCGATTACACTGAGCCTTTCGGAATACTATAAGCTGAAGCGGATTGTGGCTGCATGTGAAAAGTCCGGTGTCCACACGCAGTTTGTTCCGGATTACACTGATATCATCCCATCCAGACCGTACACGGAAGACCTCCTGGGGCTTCCGGTTGTGAATATCCGCTATGTGCCGCTCTCTGACACATTCAATGCGATGGTGAAGCGGCTGTTTGACATTGTGGTGTCGATTCTTGCGATCATCCTGTTTTCTCCGGTGATGATCGGGACCGCTCTGGCTGTGAAGCTGACCTCAAAGGGACCGGTGATCTTCCGCCAGGAGCGCGTCGGCCTTCATAACCGCCCGTTCCAGATGTACAAGTTCCGTTCCATGGAGGTCCAGAATCCTGAGGAGGAGAAGAAGTGCTGGACGACGCAGAATGATCCGAGAGTGACAAAGGTCGGGAGATTCATCAGGAAGACATCGCTGGATGAGTTCCCCCAGCTGTTCAACGTGCTCAAGGGAGACATGAGCCTGGTCGGACCAAGACCAGAACGGCCGCAATACGTGGAGAAGTTCCGGGAAGAAATTCCAAGGTATATGGTCAAACATCAGGTCCGCCCCGGGATGACGGGCTGGGCACAGGTCAACGGATACCGGGGGAATACGTCCATACGAAAACGGATTGACTATGACATCTATTATATAGAACACTGGACGTTCGGACTGGATATCAAGATTCTGTTTCTGACAGTATTCAAGGGATTTGTCAACAAGAATGCATATTGAGGGCTTATATGGCATACGGAAGAAATAATCGGGAGAAGGGCATCCAATCAAACCGCGAAAGCGGGAGCAGATACCAGGATCGGAACAGCCGCCTGTATGAGGAGGAGCAGCCCTACAGCCGCAGGCGGGTTCGTCCAGACGTCAGGACGGGTACGGAGTGGGTGACAGCTATGACCGGCAGGAGGAATTCGGGAGACCGGAAGGATCCTGGCACTCAGAGCAGGCTGGATACCGCGGCCAGGATGAGTGGGACGAAGACTTCTACGGGCAGAATGGGCAGGAGGATGAGGACAGGCCGGGAAGGAGGCAGTCTTCCCGGCCGCACAGGTGGGAAAACGATCCGTATGATGACCGCTACGAGGGCGGATACGAGAATTTCGACGAAGCCGATGGCCGGAAGGCCAGATATACAGCCCGCCGTCCGCAGCGCAGGACTGCAGAGGAAGATTCGGAGCCGGGACGGCGCAGCCGGCAGGATGTCTTTGAACCGATACAGGAACCGGTTCATCCGCGGAATGCCTATGGAACGGCACAGGAATCATCCCGTCTCCGGAATGCCTATGGAACGGCACAGGAATCATCCCGTCTCCGGGATGCCTATGGAACGGCGCAGGAACCATCCCGCCTCCGGGATGCTTATGGAACTGCGCGGCAATCCGCTCACCCGTCAGGAAGCCGGAAGTCAAAAAAGAGAGGAAAAAGCCGTTTTATCGTGCGGCTTGTTCTTCTGATCATTCTTTCAGCTGTCCTGTTCGGTGTGTACCGGTTTTCCAGGCTGGACCGTGTCCATCTGGGGAATATCCTGAAGAATGAAGGCATCCAGACTCAAAAAGGCTACCAGAACTTTGTGATTTACGGGGTTGACTCCAGAGAAGGACAATTGACGAAGGATTCCCACTCGGACACAATCGTGATCTGCAGCATCAATAAAAGCACGAAAGACGTCAAGATGGTTTCCGTCTACCGGGATACTTACCTGGATAACACGAACGGAGAATTCCGAAAGGCGACAGAATGCTATTTCTTCGGGGGCCCCGAGCGCTCGATCAATATGCTGAACAAGAATCTGGATCTGGATATCTCAGACTATGTAGCAGTCAATTTCAACGCTGTTGTAAAGGCAGTTGATCTCATCGGCGGCGTGGAAATCAATGTCACAGAGGATGAACTGCCCTATATCAATGGGTATCAGACAGAGAACGCGCAGGTCACCGGAGCGCAGATTACGCCGGTGACTTCTGCCGGGTACCAGCATTTGAACGGGATTCAGGCACTGGCGTACTGCCGGATCCGCTATACATCTGGTGACGATTACAAACGGACGGAGCGGCAGCGGAATGTTCTGACGCAGATTTTTGAGATCGCGAAGAAGGAAGGCACCACGAAGATGCTTCAGGTCGCGGATGCAATGCTTCCTTACATTTCAACCAGTTTCTCAAACACCGAAATCATGGGGCTTGTTTCGGAGATGTCAGGTCTGACGCTTGGCGATTCGACGGGCTTCCCGTTTGAGCAGCAGCCGGCAGACACCCCGGCAGGGGACTGTGTGGTTCCAGTCAATCTGGCAGCCAATGTGAAGGAACTTCACGCCTTTCTGTTCGGGCAGAATGATTACACGCCGACATCGACGGTTCAGTCGATTTCGCAGCAGATTGTGACCAATACAGGTATCGGATGATGGAGAAGACAGTTGGGGTTGTGATTCCGGTCTTTTGCCCGGGGCAGCTTTTTCATGAGCTTCTGCGCCGGCTGGCCAGACAGACGCACATTCCTGAGGAAGTTGTGATCATCAATACGATTCCGGACCCGCGGAGGTGCGGAGCAGCACAGCAGACGGAGGCAGCAGAACTTGCGGAGGAGTTTCAGACTTCATTCCCGTCTCTGACGGTGCTGGAGGTCAGGCAGAAAGATTTCGGCCACGGGAGGACGAGAAATCTGGGAATCGGGCATACCGACACCGAACTCGTGCTTTGCATGACACAGGATGCGCTTCCGAGAGACAGCAGCTGGTAGAGCGGCTGATACGCGCATTTGATGATCCGGCGGTTGCGGCAGCGTACGCGAGGCAGCTCCCGGGGAAAAGGAGCAGCGTGCTGGAGGCGGAAACCAGAATCTTTAATTATCCAGCCTCCTCTGCCATCAAATCGGCTGAAGATCTGAACCGGCTTGGCATCAAGCGTTTTTCTGTTCTGATGTCTGTGCGATGTGGAGACGGTCTGTCTACGACCAGACTGGCGGCTTTGAGAAGGATGTCATCTTCAATGAAGACATGATTCTCGCGGGGAAAATGATTCAGAATGGCTACAGAATTGCCTATTGTGCAGACGCGCAGGTTTACCATGCACATCACTACAGCGGGATCAGACAGCTTCACAGAAACTTCGACCTTGGTGTCTCACAGGCTGACTACCCGGAGATTTTCAATATGGCTTCGAGCAGCAAGGAAGGACTGCGGTTCGTCCGCCAGACGACGTCGGACCTGATCAGGAGCGGGCGAGGATATCTGATTCCTCAGTTTTTATGGCAGAGCGGCTGCAAATATGCGGGATATCAGCTGGGAAAAAGGTATCGGAAACTTCCGAAACGGCTTGTGAGCGTCCTCACAGACAGCCCGGCATACTGGGAACAGGAATAATAGAACCTCCACACATTCTACACAATGATATGGTAGACTAAAACGATTGCCAACAATGAACCACACAAGGAGATGAGAGCGATGAGCGACGGGATCCATGATGATAAAGACCAGGTTTCGGATGAACAGGGAAGAGATCCTTTCACAGATGAGCAGGAAGAAAAGCCATCGGGAGATCCGTTTTCAGTGACAGAGGATGCTGTCCAAGATGCAGCGGAACCAGGGGCTCCGGAGGATGGAAGTCAGGCATCTGAAGGAGAAGGCCAGAAGACGGAAGACGGAAGTTCGGAGTCAGAAGACGGAAGTCAGACGCCGGGATCGTCTGCATCTGGCCTGGAGAGCGCCCATGGTGCTGGTGAGGAAGAGGAAAATCCATCGGCCTCACAGGCAGAAGACTCTGGCAAGACACAGGAGCAGGCTGTGCAGGAGCCGCCAGAGGAACATGATTTTGACGATGAGCCGAAGTTTGATACCCAGACCGGGGAACCGCTCAGCAAGCCCAAGAGCAAGGTACCGGGGATTCTGCTGACCTTTGCAGTGACGGCAGGTGTCGTCGGGGCGATCTCGGCGGCGGTTTTCAATCGGGACAAGTGGAGGTCTGAAGGCACGGAAGACCATGCGCAGGTTGAGACAGAAGCCCGCCTTCAGGTTGCGCAGGAGACGGAGGCGCAGGCGGACACGGAGCCATCATCTGAGAAAGCACCGCTGATCACGCCGGCATCCGGATCGGGGGAGACAGAAGCTTCAGAGACAGAGCAGACAAATGCCGCCGAGACGGAGAAGGGTGCGCAGAAATCTGAGAAAAAGGGTGCGGAGTCAGAGGAAAGTCTGGCTGGAAAACTCGGAAAGAATGCAGTCTCGCTGAATACTTCCCTTGACGTGTCGGATGTGGCGGGGAGGCACTTCCTTCCGTGGTTTCCGTCACCAGCCATCGGTTGAGACGATTCAGAGTTTTTTCTATGGTGAGCAGCAGATCCAGACGAGCAATGTCGGATCCGGCATTGTGATCGATGAGGATGACACATATTACTATATTGTGACAGACGCGTATCTGGCTGCTCAGGCGCAGAATATAACGGTTGGGTTCTCTGTTTCAGGCAGGAAGGGAGAACGAGCCACAGAGGCAGAGACGGAATCCGCTGTATCTGACACCGCCTCTTCAGAGACAGCCGGCACTCCTGAATCGGAGGATGACGGCAGCAGGCCGGTTCAGAATGGGGCAAAATCCCAGGCCGGTGATACGCTTGCGGATGCGGAACTGGTTGGAGCGGAGGCCGGGACGGAGCTGGCCGTACTTGCTGTGAAGAAACAGGATGTTGGAGCCGAGGCGCAGGGTCAGATCCGGGTTGCCTCTTTTGGAGACTCTGACAGTCTGAAGATTGGCGAGCGGGTCGTAGCGATCGGCGATTCTCTCGGGTACGGGCAGTCGGTCACGCAGGGAATCGTGTCCGCGCTTGGACGCACAATGAAGACAGCCTACAGCTCAAATGACTACATTCAGACAGACGCATCGATCAACTATGGCAATTACGGCGGAGCCCTTCTGAATCTTGATGGGGAAGTCGTCGGAATCAACGCCGGAAAGATCAATCAGGATGCAACTGAGCGGATGGGGTACGCGCTTCCGGCAAATGATGCGAAAACCGGAATCGGCCACATCCTGAGCGGCCGGGGAAGCGGCCGGTTCGGAGAAAGCGGAGAGAAGTCTGAACAGGCAGAGGCAAAGACATCCGAGACAGAGCAGAACAAAACGGAGAATACTGAGAATCAGGCAGAGACGGAGCAGACGGAGATCTCAGCACAGGAACAGACGATTGGAAAACCATCCGATATCCTGAAGCGTGCTGAAGAGACGCAGTCGGAATCAGGATCCGGGGAATCTGAGAAAAAATCAGGGATGCTGGGTGTCCGAGTGGCGGACATTTCGGAGGAGAATCAGATTGTCTACCGGCTGCCGAAGGGCGTCTATGTTGCATCTGTGGAGGAGGGTTCCGGTGCCGAGAAGGCAGGTCTTTCTGCTGATGATGTGATCACAAAGATCGGGGATCAGAGTGTGGAGACAGTCGAGGATCTGAGAGACGCGCTGAAGGGGACGAAAGCAGGGGATACGGTGAAAGTAACCTTCGTGCGCGCCGATAAGGACGGAAAATATGACCGTACATACTCTGCAAAGGTGATATTGGAATAATCATCGTGACAGGTACACAGAAATCAGAGGAGCCGAATGGAAGAGAAGGACGATAGCAAGGAGAATACAGCAGGCAGCGGCAGCAGAGACGAGGAGGGCGGACATAAGGAGAAGGTATGCTTTATCTGTCACCGGACCGAGAGCAAGGCAGGGAAGATGATTACGATTCCGGGCGGGATCACGGTATGCGCGGACTGCATGCAGCGTTCGTTTGACCAGATGAACGACCCCAATATCCGGAATATGCTGAATCTGTCCAATCTCGGGAATCTGAGAAATTTCCCGGGCATGGGCATGATGGATCCCGGTCTTTCCGCAGACCTTCAGGGAAGCATGAAAAAGGAGGAAGCGCGTACAAAGGACGCGGAAGCCGGGGAGAAGGCTCCGCAGGCGCGCTTTGACGTGCGCGAGCTGCCGGCCCCGCATAAAATAAAAGCAGCGCTCGATGAGTACGTGATCGGACAGGACTATGCCAAGAAGGTGATATCGGTTGCGGTATACAACCATTACAAGAGAGTCCGTACCAACACAAACTCAAAGGAAGCCATTGAGATCGAGAAATCCAATATGCTGATGATCGGTCCGACAGGCTGCGGAAAGACCTATCTTGTGAAGACGCTCTCCAGGCTCCTGGATGTGCCGCTGGCGATTGCCGATGCGACAGCGCTTACCGAGGCAGGCTACATTGGCGATGATGTCGAGAGTGTCCTGTCAAAGCTTCTGGCGGCAGCCGGCAACGACGTCGACAAGGCCCAGAGTGGAATTGTCTTCATTGACGAGATCGACAAAATCGCGAAAAAGCAGAACACCAATCAGCGCGACGTCAGCGGGGAGTCGGTTCAGCAGGGCCTTCTGAAAATTCTGGAGGGTGCGGAAGTGGAAGTTCCGGTCGGCGCGATGAGCAAGAATGCGATGGTGCCGATGACGACCATCAACACACAGAACATTCTGTTTATCTGCGGAGGGGCATTTCCTGGACTGGAGGAGATCATTAAGAAACGGCTGGCGAAGGCCCCCCCCCTCGGCCTCCTCCATCGGCTATGGCGCTCAGTTGAGGGATGCATATGACAGCGATCCGGATATTCTGGCAAAGGTGACGCCCGGGGACCTGAAGGAGTACGGGATGATTCCCGAGTTTATCGGCCGCCTGCCGATGATCTTCTCACTTCGCAGTCTGGACAGAGATATGCTGGTGCGGATCCTGAAGGAACCGAAGAATGCGATTCTGAAGCAGTATCAGAAACTGCTGGAGCTTGACGAGGTAAAGCTGGAGTTTGACGATGATGCCCTTTCATGCATTGCGGAAAAAGCGCTGAAAAGGGATACCGGTGCACGGGCGCTCCGGTCTGTCATCGAGGAAATGATGCTTGACATCATGTATGAGGTTCCGAAGGACGATGAGATCGGTGCAGTCCGGATTACGCGTGCCTATATCGAACACAAGGGCGGACCGGTCATTACCCTCAGGCAGAGTCAGCCAAGGCTGCCGCGTGTGGAGGAAAGCACGGGGCGCAGCCAGTCATAAGCTCCGAGTCCGGGAAGGGCGGACGAGGCCGGATGGGCACAGAACGGGAGAGGAGTTACAGAGAATATGAGCAGCAGTGATACACATAACATGGAGCAGCAGTTTCTCAAGACGCTGAGGGAGATTCTTGCAGAAGCAAAGAAAAACAAGAATACCATTGAGGAAGAGGAAATTATCAAGGCGTTCGACCTTTTGCGCTGAATGAAGAACAGACAGACCACATCTATCAGACACTGGAAGAGCAGAATATCGATGTGATCCGGGGCAAGATGCCGGATGAGGGAGGGCAGGATGTCGATGAGGATGACAGCCTTCTGATTGAAACCGGTGATGATGACGAGGTCAATATGGAGGAGGCCGAGGTCGAGGAGGCGGAGGCCGGACAGCTGGATGACACGGATGTCCTGGACGGTGTTTCGACTGAGGACCCTGTGCGCATGTATCTCAAGGAGATCGGGAATGTTCCGCTGCTCACCAGTGAGCAGGAGGTTCGCCTGGCAAAGCTTGTGGAACAGGGAGACCAGGATGCCAAAAATCAGCTGACGGAAGCCAACCTGAGACTGGTGGTTTCGATCGCGAAGAAGTATGTCGGACGTGGAATGCCGTTTCTGGATCTGATCCAGGAGGGCAACATGGGACTGATGAAGGCTGTCGATAAATTCGACTATACGAAGGGGTACAAGTTCTCAACGTATGCAACATGGTGGATCCGGCAGGCCATCACGCGCGGAATTGCAGACACAGGACGGACCATTCGTGTACCGGTCCACATGGTTGAGACGATCAATAAAACGCTCCGCATGTCGAGACAGCTTCTCCAGGAGCTCGGGCGGGAACCCACGCCTGCGGAGGTCGCGGACAAGCTTGGGGTCCCGGAGTCCAGGGTAAGGGAGGTTCTGAAGATTTCCAGGGATCCGGTGTCGCTTGACACGCCGATCGGCGAGGAGGATGATTCCCATCTGGGCGACTTTATCGAGGATGACACAGCGCTCTCCCCGGCAGACTCTGCGACCTTCAGCATGCTCAGGGAAGAGCTGAACAATGCGCTCAGCTCGCTGACATCCAGAGAGCGGGAGGTTGTGACGCTTCGCTTCGGACTGGAGGATGGTCGTGCCAGGACGCTGGAGGAGGTCGGAAGAGAATTCAATGTCACGAGGGAGAGAATCCGCCAGATCGAGGCAAAGGCACTCAGAAAGCTGAGGCACCCCTCCAGATCCAAGCGGCTGAAGGACTTTCTGAGCTGACGAGGACAAAGCATTGACCTTTGATGAAGCATGCAGGTATATAGATCAGATCCCCAGGTTTACAAAAAAAACCAGGCAGGAGAATACGGAAAATCTGCTTCTGCGTCTGAATCACCCGGAGGACGGTTTCCGGGTGATTCATGTGGCGGGAACGAATGGAAAGGGGTCCGTGTGCGCGTACCTTGACCGTATCCTGAGAGAAGAGGGGCTGTGCACAGGCCTGTTCACCTCTCCGCATCTGGTTGATGTCAGGGAACGATTCAGAATCTGCGGACGGATGATCTCGAAAGAGCAGTTCACAGAAGCGTTCGAGGAGGTCCTTGGCTGTGTGAGAAAGATGCAGGCGGACGGTTTCATGCATCCTGCCTATTTTGAATTCCTTTTTGCGATGGGAATGCTGATCTTCAGACAACAGAAGATTGATGTCTGTGTCATGGAGACCGGACTTGGCGGAAGGCTGGATGCCACCAGCTGTGTCCGGCATCCCGACCTGTCCGTGATCACGTCCATCAGCTTTGACCATATGGCATACCTGGGCGATACGCTTGGGAAGATCGCCTATGAAAAGGCCGGAATCATTAAAAGAGGAGTCCCCGTCGTGGCAGATGGGTTTCCGAGGGAACGGTTCGACGTCCGGGAGGCTCTTGATGTGATCCGAAGGCGCGCACAGGAGCAGGAGGCGCCGCTGACAGTCGTGTCTGAGGCACCAGCGGATATTTCTTACATGCCGGACGGCATTGAATTTACGCTGGACAACAGGTACTATGGACACGCACATGTCCGTCTTCCGTTTTTTGCCGACTATCAGGTTGAGAACTGTCTGGTCGCACTTCAGGCAGCTGCCCTTTTCGGAGAGAAGGAAGGGTGTTTCCATCCTGAAACAGCCATCAGAGCGGTCAGCATGACACGCTGGCCCGGCAGGATGGAGATGGTCGAATCCGGTGTCATCGTCGACGGGGCACACAATGAGGATGGGATTGCGCAGTTTCTGCGGACCGTCCGGCGGATTGCGAAGAAGCAGATCGTGTCCCTTCTCTTTACCGCGGTTGCCGACAAGGACTATCACACGATGATCCGGGAATTATGCGCAGACGGTCTTTTCTCTGCTGTTGTGACGACTGAGATTGCCGGGCCGAGAGTTGCTCCGGCAGACAGACTTGCGGAGATTTTCCGTATCTATGCGGACTGCCCGGTTGAGGCGGTTCCCGACATCCGGGAGGCATACAGAAGGGCAGTGGCAGGGAAGAAGGACGGACTTCTGTTCTGTGCCGGTTCACTGTACCTTGCCGGCGCGATCGAAAAAATAGTCAGAGGTGAAGTATGATCAATTACGAGGAAGAGCTGAAAAAATTCCATCCTTCCATGGATGTCAATGAAGCAGAGGATGCCATCTACAGCAGGGACCTGACGGATGTCACGGATATTCTGAAAGAGATGATCCAGGACGAAAAAGAGAAGAAGGGGAAGAACGTCCGATGAAGTGTATCTACTGTGGGGCAGAACTGACCGGTGAGACCATCTGCAGAAACTGCGGGGCGGATGTCTCGATTCAGAAGCGCATTGTGAGGATTTCCAATCTTCTGTATAACAGAGGACTGGAGAAGGCTTCTGTGCGGGACCTTTCCGGCGCCCAGACGCTTCTGAGACAGAGTGTTCGCTTCAACAAGGAAAACATCGATGCAAGAAACCTGCTTGGCCTCTGCTATTTTGAGACCGGCGAGGTGGTTTCTGCGTTAGTAGAGTGGGTGATCAGCACCAATCTGAAACCGGAAAACAACCTGGCCAAGCAATACCTGGAGATCCTTCAGAGCAATAAAAACAGGCTTGATGTCATCAACTCCACGATCCGCAAGTACAATCAGTCGATTGAGTACTGCCTGGGCGGTCACGAGGACATGGCCATCATGCAGCTCAAGAGGTGATTGCGCAGAACCCGAAGATGGTCAAGGCGTATCAGCTGCTGGCCCTTCTGTATATGAAATACGGAGAGTGGGATCGCGCGGGCAGACTCTTGAAAAAAGCCGCTCAGATCGATAACACCAACACAACGACACTCAGATACCTGACGGAAGTCCGCAGAGAGAGGGGCAGACGCCCGTTTGCGAGAAAAAGAGGCGATGCGGCAGGGCAGGAGGATGAGAAGTCGGTCCGGTATCTTTCTGGAAATGATGTTGTCATCATGCCGACAACGTTCCGGGACTCTTCCACGGTTGCCACAATCATCAACATCTTTCTTGGAATTCTTCTGGGGGCAGCCATCGTGTGGTTCCTGACGGTCCCGCAGGTGCGGCAGAGTGCCAACGACGAGGCAAACAAATCGGTCATGGATGCCAATGCATCTCTGGCGACTGCGACTGCGACTGCCCAGGATCTCCAGGACCAGATTGACAGCGCCAATCAGTCGGCAAAGAACGCTGAGAAGGAACGGGATGACGCAAACAGCAGGATCGAAAGCTATAACAGCCTGCTCTCGGTTGCGGATCTCTATGTGCTGGGGGATCAGACCAAGACGGTCGAGGCACTCGGGAAGCTGAAGGCAGACGATTATGATGGTGCCGGAAAGACGCTGTATGATGATATTACTTCCCAGATCGGAGATGCACTTTTCAATCAGTACTTCACGCAGGGATCACAGGCATATGTAAACAAGGACTATGCCGGGGCAGCCGCTGCTCTGCAGCAGGCGGTCGACTCAGACAAGGAAGGAAAGGCAGCCAACTATAAGAACGCCTTGTATTATCTGGGGTTTGCTTATTACAACCAGGGCGATTACACAAAAGCGGATGAGATTTTCAAGGCTTATGCCGAGAAGTATCCGAATGAGGCTTCCACCGTCCAGCCCTATATGAACGGAGGTGCATCCTCGTCCGGCGCAGGAGCCGGCAGTCAGTCGGCATCACAGGGAGAAGCGTCTGTGAATTCACCCAATCCCACAGCACAGACGAATGCTTCGCAGGCTTCCGCGTCCGGAAGCACACAGAGCGGAACCGGTGCGGGGGCAGGGGATATTACTGTATATGGAAACAGTACCCAGACGCCTCAGGTAGCCTGGACGGACCCGGTGACGGGGCAGAATTATGATATGTACGGAAATCAGATCAATGCACAATGATGTGCAGCCGGATGGCAGCTGCTATGGCTGCAACTGCCGGCATACAGGAGTGCACCGATGAGCAGACCCTATTCGATAGATGACCCGGAGGATATGAAGACAGACCAGGTCCTCTTTACAAAAGAAGAACTTGCGGAGAATGTGAAGGTTCCGCCGATGGTGGAACAGGATCTGAAACGGATCATAAGTGACCGGATGGAACAGTGCGGCCTTTATTTCCGTTGTTTTTCGAGAATCAAGACCGCCGCTTCCATGGAGAGTAAGTTTGAGCGGAAGGATTATAATCAGGACCATAAGATTCAGGATCTGATCGGGGTGCGCATCAACCTGTACTTTGATGATGACATTTCAATCTGTCAGAACATCATGGCAAATACGTTCGATGTGGTCAACTGGTCAACCTCCAAGCGTGAGGAGGATGAATTCAAGCCGCAGAAACTTAACGGTGTCTTCCGTCTGCCTGCTTATCTGAAGGCAGAGATTTCACCCCAGACCTGGGACATGTGTATCGATGATACCTTCGAGATCCAGATCAAGACAATGTTTTTTGAAGGCTGGCATGAGGTTGAGCATGACATGCGGTACAAGGGAGAGGAACTCTGGAGCCACTATCCGGGATTCTCCAGATATTTCAACTCGATCCTTGCAACGCTGGAACTGTGTGACAAGTCGATGGTGACGCTTTTCGAGGACCTGGGACATGCGCTGTACAAGTCCGGAAGATGGAGCGACATGGTGAAGAGTCATTTCCGCCTGAAGCTGGGGGAGGCACAGCTCTATCCGGAAGTCGAGAAGATTCTGAACGAAGATATGGTCAATACGGAGAATCTGGCAAAAAGGATTTTTCGTACACCGCGTCCGGTCCTGATCGGACAGCTTCTGGCAAAATCGAGGAGAATCCCGATCAATGTCAACACGATCATCGCGCTTCTGAACGACAGTGTATTCCACGATCCGAGGCTGGAGGAGGTTTTCAGCAAACGGGATGTCTACAACGATGGCCGGGAGGACACAGATGCGGAGTCCAGGCACTATGAAATCCGTCCGCTGACCAGGCATACTGTTTTTCAGATGAAGACGATGGTGGATGGCAGCCGTATGCGGCAGGAGGAAAAGCCGTCTGTGCAGCTTCTCTTTGAGACCTGCAGCAATATCATCTACAGTTGGATCAGCCAGAAATATGGAAGCCTGTTCCATGGGATGCCGGAGAAGGTATCTTCCTTCCATGCAGAGGTCATGGCTTTCAATGTGACGGTTCTCTACAACGAGGAGAAGCGCAGGCTGAAGGCGCATGTGCGCCACATTGACCCTGAGATTGGCGGCAGGGTCTGGTATGCCGAGGCAAACCTGTATGAAAGCTACGATGGAACCCCTTCATCCGGCGAGAACGTGATTGGCGGAAAGGCGGAGAGGGGCGCACAGCCGCAGGTCTGGCTTGAGACGGTCAACGGATATGCGGAGCCTGACCGGGAGGAGTCTGCGGGGACATATGCTCCCTCCCGGTTCTTCAGCTACCCGGCTTTTTACAAGAACATTGTGGATAATGTCGGGATTTTCAACGGTCTGCCCTGCTCCGGGAGAAGGCGGATTCTCAGGGAGGACCAGATCGGAGAGGTAGCCGCGGCGATCAAGGGAGAGCGGCAGTTTCCGATCGTTCTGATCATCTCGAAAGATGACGGTCATGGCATGATGGATGAAGACTGGCTGATGCAGCTGCGCGTCTCGGATTTCACGCGGACGGTCTGGCGCTATGCGCATGTTCTGTGCAGCTACGAAGAACAGGGAAGAGAACTGCTCAGACAGATTGGAGATGTGCGGTATAATTCAGAGCCTCAGATCCCCAGACTGTATATTTTCTGGCCGGACGGCTCCTCGGATGATTATGGAGCGGAGGATATTGAGAACAGCTCCTTCGGACGGCATCTGGAAGCCAGGGGAGATGCGAGAACCTACGATATTGTGCATGGTGGACAGGCGTTCTATCACAGGATTGTTACGGATCTGAGAGACTACAATGTTTCTGCCAGCATGTGGGATGGGTTCCGGCTTGATATTCAGACAGGCATCCCGGACTGACTCCCTGCCGCATCCCGGATTGCACGAGCGGACCGCCTGCAGAAATTTGAAGCGCTCGGGGCGTCTGAATCACAGGAAAACGGACCCAGGCCGAACAGGAAGCAGTGACCGGGCTGCTCAGGAAGCGGGAACAGGGTCGGTGCAGGATTCCCGGATGGCTTTCCGCACCGGGAGGATCATATGCGGGGAGACGGAAAGGGAATCGACGCCCATCTTCAGAAGCCTGTCGGTAACGGTCGTATCAGCTGCAAGTTCTCCGCAGATGCCGACCGGACAGCCGCACTTGTGGCCATTTCTGACGGTTATCTCTATCTCCTTCATGACCGCCTCGCTGTAAGGGTCGTAGAAGGCGTCGAGGCTTCCGTTCTGCCTGTCCATTGCCAACGTATACTGCGTCAGGTCGTTGGTTCCGATGGAGAAGAAGTCAACCTCTCCGGCCAGCTCGTCGGAGAGAAGAGCGGAGGCGGGCGTCTCAATCATAATGCCAATCGGACAGCTGCGCCAAGAAATCTGGCGCTTCGTCAGCTCATCCTGCACACTGCGGATGAGCTTTTTGATTTGACGGATTTCCCGGACAGAGGTGATCATCGGGAACAGGATGGACAGGTTCCCATATATGCTGGCACGATAGATGGCCCGGAGCTGGCACGAGAATAGCTCCGGGTGCGTGAGTCCGATCCGGATCCCCCGAAATCCGAGTGCCGGATTCTTTTCCTGCGGCATGATCGACGAGCCTGTGGAATACGC
>USJM01000025.1 GCA_900555005.1 uncultured Lachnospiraceae bacterium
AAAATACCGACCTCCAAATGTTAGATTTTTGGTCTAACTTTTGGGGGTCGGTACATGCCGACGGATCCTTTTTCGTGCCCTTTCCAATCCCGGATTGACCGGTCCTCTCTGTCTGTCAGCTCATTCAATCCTTTCTGACCGTTCCGTCTGACCTTCCTGCCTCTCCCGGGCGGACACCTCGGCTCTCTCCTTCTTCTCCTGATCCCTCTTTGCCCTCCTGGCTTCCAGTTTCGGGAGAATGCCGTCTTTATAGATATAGTCGATGATTGCTGCAAATGGAATAGACAGCAGCACGCCGACCGCTCCGAACATTCTTCCGAACACAATGATTGAAATCAGGATTCCGATCGAAGGAACCCCGAGCGTATTGCCAAACAGCTTCGGCTTGATGACATAACCGTCAACCGTCTGCAGCGCGATCGTAAAGATTAAAAACACCAGCGCATACCACGGATTAATCAGAACCAGAATACCCGCCCCGATCACGGCCCCCAGAATCGGACCGAAGGTCGGCGCCAGGTTCGTGATGCCAACGACAACGGAGATCAGGGGGATATATGGATAACCGACAACCAGCATAAACGCTGCATTCGCAATTCCGATAATAAAGCCATCCAGAAGATCGCAGAGAATGAAGCGGATCATGATTTCATTGCATCTTCCCAGAAAATGATTGCTTTTCTGATATCCGCTGTCACTGACGATTGCCTTCCACAGCCGGTGCGCCCCTTTCCGGATTCTGACCTTGTCCATCAGGAAGTAAATTGCGATGATGACCGCGATCACGCCGTCAAACACATTCTTGCCGTAGGTGATTGTCGTATTCAGAATCCCGTCTACACTCTTCGGAAGCCGGCTCGTAATCAGCTGAACCGCATTGGTCCCGACAGATGTATACTGCGAGATGTCAACGTTGTGCGATGAAGCCCAGTCGTTGAGCTGCTGCATCAGGCCACTGAAGGCCGAGCTGTACGAATCCAGATTGGATATAAACAGGCGCACGCTCGAAATGAGCTGGGGGATCAGCGCGACCAGAATCAGAACGATAAACAGGGCGATGCTGAAAAATGTAAGCAGGACACCCAGTCCTCTCCGGACAGTGTCCTGCCTGACCTTTCTGAATACCTTCTGTTCAAAAAAAACAACCAGCGGATCTGTCACATATGCAATGATCAGCCCGATGAGGACGGGCTTGACAAAGCCGATCAGACCGCCGATCCCTCTTCCGATCATCCTGAGATTGGAGAGGAACAGAAACAGCACCACTGCGGCGCAGGCAGCGAAGGTCATCGCTGCCCACGGCTGCTGAAGTGCTTTTTTAAAGCGTTCTCTTTTGTTCATTCGAAAATTGTCTCACAGGTTCGGATTCTCATAATCCGGGAACCGGACTCTGATATAGTCTTTGATCGCCTGCTCCGTTCCCTCGAAGCCAAGCTTCCCGCTGTTGATGCATAGATCATAGTTGCGGACGTCATTCCAGTCGTGCCCGGTATAGTACTTCGTGTAGTCCGCCCGATACTTATTAATCCCGTCCACATATTTCATCGTCGTACGGCCGCCGTTTGCCCCGCGCAGCTTTGCCTGCTGCAGACAGTATGCCGGAGATGCATAGACGAATACGCTCATGACATTCTCCCTGTCTTTCAGGATGTAGTCTGCACAGCGCCCGATGATCACACAGGATTCCTCCTGGGCAAGTCCCTCAATCACCTTTGCCTGATAGTTAAACAGGTTGCGGTTGGAAAGGAAATCTCTCCCTTCCGGCGGGATCAGCTCGCCATGGTATTCTCTCCTCATAATCCGGAACAGCTGCGTTCCCCGGAGCTTCTCGTCCGCATTCGCAAACAACGCCTCATTGATCCCAGAATCTTCTGAGGCAAGCCGAAGAATCTCCTTGTCATATTAGCCGATCCCGAGATCCTTCGCCAGCATCTGTCCGACTGTCCGTCCGCCGCTTCCATAGTAGCGCGCAATGGTAATGACGATGTTCTTCATATATGGATTCACCCCTTTCTGAAGACAGAAAGTGCCTGTGCGGCTCTTTGCTTTGTACAAAAAAAGTATAGCACAGGCACTGATTTCTGTCGATTGTCAGTCTGCCCTCAGGAGATGATTCCGGTCACCTTATAGTCTTTATCTTCGACTGCCTTCCTCAAAGCGGCATCGTCAACATCTGCGTCAAGGCTGACAACTGCCTCCCCTTTCTCATGGGAGACCTCCGCGCTGCTGACACCCTCAAGCTTCTCCAGCGCTTTCTTCACAGTCATCTCACAGTGTCCGCACATCATTCCCTCGATCTTCAGTGTTTTTGTCATCACATATCCTCCTCTCGATGTTCCGTGCTCATACATACAGCAGGCTTCCATATGATTCTGATCCATATGATTCTGGGCGGCTGGAAATCCAGACTGGGAAAGCTTCATTTCATCAGTTTCTGAAGCAGTCTGACCAGCTCATCGATCGTTGCGTCATCCCCTGCCCGGATATCCTCGGCGACACAGGTCCTGATATGGGACGCCAGCAGCTCTTTGTTAAATGCATTCATAGCCGCAGTGACGGCAGATGACTGAACCAGAATGTCCGGACAGTAAGCGCCTCCTTCAACCATGCTTCGGATGCCGCGGATCTGTCCCTCTATCCGTGAGAGACGGTTGGTCAGCGACCGGATTTCCTCCGGTGACCGTTTTTTATGCCTTCCGCTCCCACAACAACATTGAACATCCTCCGGCTTCTTCTGCTCCTGCATCTGTTCCATATGCAGTACCTCCTCGTTGTCTCTTCTCCCGATCGATCTTCAGGGCTAATCTGTCAGTTCCCGTTTTAATACCCTTACCGGGTATATTGCCTGCAGTTGGTACTATATACCCAGTCGGGGTATATGTCAACTATATGTCTTTTAGTAATTGCCTTGTTCCTCCATTACTTTCTTCAATCTCAGATTATTATCAAATATTGATATGGGGATAAATGCTACTCTGAAAGTGAGCCACTTGAGCATAAAACGCTGACTTGAAAGTGAGCCACCTTATCAGTACTCTGAATGAAGTGAATGCTTCATTCGGAGGGAAAATCGGTGGTTATCACAATGAAAGACTATGACGAAATACGCAAACGACACCTGGCAGGCGAAAGTCAGCGCCATATCGCTAAAACGCTCGGTATCTCAAGGAACACAGTTGCCAAGTACTGTGAATACGATCATTGCGTTCCTAAAGGCGCAGTCCGGTGCTGAGTCTCCGGGGATCAAGGATCCTGTCCATATCCGTGCCGTCTACCTTCATGAGTACGACACCTTGAAGGAGGCCGCCTCTCTTTCCACGGAGCTTTCCGAAGCCCGTGATAATTACGTCCTCGGCAAGCTGGAGAAGCGGATCCGGAAGGCTGATCTTCTGGTCCTGGATGAGATGGGCTATGTGAGTTTCGACCGTTACCAGTCGGAACTGCTTTTCAAGGTGATCGCTGACCGTAGTGAACGCGGCAGCATTATAGTAACAACAAACCTTCCATTCTCCGAATGGACTACCCTGTTCGAGAACACAGCGATGGTCGCCGCGATGGTAGACCGGCTGACGTTCCAGTCATATATCCTCGACATGAACGGTCAATCGTACCGACTCGAACAGGCAAAGAAACAGAAACGATGAGTAGCTCACTTTCAAGCCAGCGTTAGTGGCTCAAAATCAGATCAGCGGGCGGCTCACTTTCTGGTTGACGTTTATAATCTGGTCAGCGGTCCCAGCATAAAAAGGCTCGATAATCATTGCGCACAAGGACATTTTCCTAATTTATAAGAAACAAAAACGCCAATGCAAAAAATCACCAAGGAAATAATATCAAGGAAGACAGTCGCAGAAAAAAGTCTATTCTTTCTAACAATAATCTTACTATTTTCTACAATCTCTGTCGCACAATCAAGTTCAATTTGTGAATACTTCTCTCCTTTAATCATATGGTTTATATCAGCACTCTCAAAATTATATGATTTCTGTATTTTATTAATATATTCATTTCCATCCGACATGCAGGCAATATACTTGTAGAATAATAAGTTTTTATTAGGCGATTGATTTTGAAATTTTGAAGTCTTTGATTTCGGAAACAAGCCAATTAGTCCTATAACAAAAGAAACTCCTATAAAAAAATCAACGGCAATCTTTAACAGGAGATTCAAACTTTCTATAGATGTAACGGCAGCGAATATCGCAATATTCAATGCTATAATAGCTGCAAGCTTTGCCTCAGCATAATTAAGCCAGCCAATCACCTTATCCAATTGCTTATCTAAAAAATCATATAATTTCATAACTAAATCAATCAATATTATTTTTATTAAGACGCTCTTCATTGAAAATACACTTTTTATGGTATTATGAAAATCAATTACAGCATCATCTTCTTTTATTTGTTTAGACTCCTCATAATTAACCCACTTTGTCTCCTCGTATATACTTGAATCATGAAATTCCGTTTTATTTTTGACCACTGCCATCAAGATAAGTCCTTTTTTTATGTGACCATGTTTTTTTATCTCATATATAGCTAAGGGTTGCGGTTGCCTTTCATTACGAGTTTTGTCCAATACAAGTTCAATTTGTAACCCAAATGTGTGAAGGTAATAATCATTCACTGTGTCTATTATGTTTTCTCTACTCAAAGCTTTTGCACAACCAAAATCCCATTTTCTCGGATTCAATGAGTGATTTTCACTCCTGCGTGCAATCATTACTTTATGAGTTTCCGGATCATAACAAACAACCGCAAGATGCAACTCTAGCGGCTTTTTAATACTCGTAGCTATAAGTACCTTGTCAGTAAACAGTTCTTTCAAGTAATCCATCTTGAAACTAAGGTTTCTGTCTCTGGCTATTTTATCAAAGGCTTTGTCCACACTGAACATTCCGCTAGGAAGTAAAACTCCGTCTTTTTCAATTTGAGTCCTTGGAGATTGGGAACCTTTACTACCATTTTTCTTTTTTCGTGGCATTTTCCCACGTGCAAAGTAATTTATAACCAGGTCATTGCCTTCTGTTTCATCATATCTAAAGCTATTAGCAAAGCTGTATTCGCTTTTGTTATATTCATGATAATTATCAGTGTTCTCATAGATAGATCGTATTATTTCTTCATTATAGTACCAAACGACAGGATATAATGAATTTTCCCAAACACCTTTCAGCCGAACATAATCTATAATATATAGGCAATTTCGTCTTATATCCTTTAACAAATAAGCAAGTTCAAAACTAAGCGCAAGCCTTCGATCCATTGTCTCCTGTTTTACACGAAAGCCAGCATCTATGTCCCTTCCTAAAAACTCATGCATTTCAGGACTTTGCGATGTACCTGGATAGTCGAATGAAATATTATTATAATAATTAGCCTGATTATGACTATCTGAAACTGCCGCGATCCAGGCCGCACACTTTAAGGAAAGCATTTGTGTTTGATCTTTCAACAAGACCGTATCCTTCTTAGCTTGCTGGTTATCTATGTTTTCAATGAAATTTCCGTTTTTTAAAGAACGTACCATCTCTTGAAGTAATTTAAAAATAGAGTCAATAGATGATACAAGCATCGTCTTATTCTGTATTGGCAGAACGAAAATGACTTCATCACCTATGACTCTCCACATTTGGCTGTTTGCTAATTCCTGATTGCCTGTGACCCTCTTTCTTATCGTCTGAATTAATTCCATAATGATCACAGGCCACCATATTGTCACGGACTTATAAGCGGTTGAATTGACTATATCAAAAGAATAAAACAAGCACAAATATGAAGTTTCATTCTCGCCAAAAGATGCACATGATGATTTTTCCTGCTCTTCTGATTTTTCTATCTTTTGATCTGTTTTTACTTTGTTCTGAGATGCCTCTTCATTCCGAGCAGTTTTAACCTCTTCTGGCACCTTTATATCTGCAAATTCGCGAACAAGGGCAGAAATCTTGTCGGCCAATACAGATGTATTAATTTTATTAACAGGGGTTTGTAAGTGCTCCTCTATGATCGTTTTAGCTTTCTTTGAGGCCTTCCGATTTGCAACAGCTGTTTCTTTGCAGTCTTTGTCATTAACCGGTTCCCTTTTTATAAGTCTGCCATTGACGTATGTACACTTCCATCCGTTGCGCTGTACTATTCTTCTCCGTTCTTTATGTTTTTTAGAAGAATTGGCATTCTTTTTTTGTGGATCAGGGGCATGCGCAAACCCGCTATCGTTATCGAAATCATCGCTCATTGAAGATATCCGAGAAATCTACCATGATTAGTTGCCGCAGAGATAGATACATGAAAATAGTTTGCCACTTGAGCCATATTCACAAAATTTCTACTAGAATACTCCTCTATTTTTTCTTTAAATTCTTTTTGTGGCATTAGTAATGCTGCAGCAAACTCATTTGCTTGATACTCCTGCTCATTAGCACCAAAACGAGTAAATTGATGACTATTGCTCTGTTGATCCCATGTATCTTTACTGATCAAATATCCCATATGTAGGAACAAATGCCCCAACTCATGTGCAATTGTAAAGTTTCTTCTTTCGTCGCCCTGATAAGGAGATATCGCTATTTCAAAGGAATTATCCCCTACTTTTTTGATTGTCCCATCATAGAGCTGATCAAGACCGGGTTTTTCAACAATACTGCCGCCTAATTTATTTACTAAACTATCAATATTGTCGATTGGGATGGCTACGTCAAATGTAGAACGAACTGCATCAGCTATTTTATTGATATATGCTCTTGTAGCATCATTCACACATCTCACCGCCTTTCCGATTACATTGTTAGGTCAACCTTTCCAATACCTAATCACTAATATTATAACAAAACAACGAACGTGAATCTATATTATTCACAAATTATCCCATTATTGATTTGTGTTTGTGAATTGAATTTCAAAGTTCCACCCCTTCATACGTCTGAGTTGAAGTTAATCCTTCCGAAAAGGTAACTGTTCAGACCCCCCTGCACTTCCATAGTTTTACATAATAGTGACACTAGCATTTGATACAACAAAGATATGAACGGCTATGACCGGATGCTGGAAGTAATGGATAAGGCAGCTGCTGTTCCCGTAGATGCTTACATCCTGAGCAGTTCCAAGTACTGGATCAGTAACAAAGTGAAACAAGGAGTGTGTCATTTTCTTGTAAATGACAAAAAGATGGTATGGAAGCAATAAGTGTTGGAATCGGGTCCGTATTTGAACAAGCCATACGGTACCTTTTATTAATGTACACTGTGGATGAACCACTATCGGAAGACCGAATAAACTGTCTTGATTTCATAACAACGTATGCAGCTGACTTTGGAATAGGGTCCAGTAACCTGCACGGAAACGGCGGGTACCGATTCGGTGAATTTACGTCCAGGGGCTGTGCGCGGCAAGTGATTTTACATGCGGGGACTTTTTTCCTGTGCAGCAGGTAAAACAGGAGGAGCATCGCCGACTCACGTATACTTTTCTCAAGATATACGAGAGGAGGAACTACCGATGCTGACAAAAGTCATGATGCAGGAAATACAGGATCTCAAGCTCCGCGGTTATACAAAGAGTCAGATCCCCGGCTACTACGAGGCACAGGGAATCAAGCCTCCCTCTGCCCCGACAAACAGGAAGTACTATGACATGGATGTCGTTCCGGACAATCCCGGCGAGAAACTCGAAAAGCCAAAGGCTTTTGATGTCGAACCGTTCCGGTCCGTGATCATCGAGGTACTGCGCAACAACGAGAAGAACAAGAACCTGTGTATCAGCTCGGTCTATGACGTTCTCGAAGAGAAGTTCATAGAGAACGGTGAGTTCACCGCGCTTCCGGGCAATCCGCAGACGCGACAGTGTGAAAGTTTTTCTGTAAAAAGCCTTCTATGATGGTGAATGGTTGAGCCGACGAGCAGATTTCTGCCTGTCGGCTCTTGGTTAACTATTAACAAAACGGCAGACGCGTGTCAAGAGCACCAGCACAAGCTGGTGTTTATTTTACCCTTTACATGCGGCTGGAGTTTTTGTTATTCAGGCATACGTCCTTCGTACATGATGGCCATTTCTCCGTAAACCTTTCCCCAGTTACGAATCGGCATGGTCCATTTTTTCGTGGCTTCGAAGGTTGCCAAATACAGGGCTTTCAATAGTGCCTGGTCACTTGGAAAAACGCTCCGCTGCCGGTTAAGCTTGCGGTAGGTGGAATTCAGACTTTCTATCGCATTTGTAGTATAGATAACAGTACGTACATCGGGTGAAAACTTGAAGATAGGTGTGATTGCATCCCAGTTTGTTCTCCAGGTTTTCATTGCACGAGGATATTTCTCAGACCATTTTTCTTCTACTTTGTCCCGGATTTCTGCAGCGCTGTCTGCGTCCGGGGCATGGTAGATTTTCTTCAAGTCAGCTGCGAACGGCTTGCGATCCTTGTCCGCAACATACTTAAGCGTGTTACGCACCTGGTGCACGATGCAGCGCTGGTACTCGGTCTGAGGAAATGCTGTTGAGATTGCCTCCTTTATGCCTGTAAGGCCATCTGCACAAATGATCATAATATCTCTGACTCCGCGGTTCTTAAGCGAATTAAGTACGGAAAGCCAGTATTTTGCACTTTCGTTCTGGCCTACATCTATCGTAAGGACCTCTTTACGGCCCTCTAAATTAATCCCAAGGGTAACATAAGCTGCAAGCTTGCGGATAAGGCCGTTATCTCGTACAGAATAATGGATGGCATCAATGTAAATAACTGGATATACCTCATCAAGAGGCCTGTTCTGCCACTCCTCGATCTGCGGCATGAGCTTATCAGTTACATCCGAAATAAAGCCTTCTGAAGCTTCAAAACCATAGATATCCATGAGGGTATCCGAGATCTGGCGGGTTGTCATCCCTTTTGCGTACATAGAGATGATCTTCTGATCAATGTCAGAGATATCCTTTTGGCGCTTTTTTACAACTTTTGGCTCGAATGTTGAGTTCCGATCCTGTGGTACGTCAATAGTCATAGAGCCATAGCTTGTATTTACTTGCTTTTGCTTAGTGCCATTACGATAATCGCTTTGTTCAGAACGTTCTATTCGCTCGGACTTGCCATATCCAAGATGATCGTCCATCTCGGCTTCCATCATTTCCTTGATGGTACCGCCAAGAAGATCTTTTAGAGCGTCCTGGATATCTTCTGCAGTTTCAATGTCATACTCCTGCAGGAGCTGCTGGATGATGGCACGCTTGCCATCAGTCATTACGACATGGTGAACGGGTTGCTTTTCTTTTCTTGCCATAAATCAAGGCCTCCTATGAATTAATGTATCATAGAAGGCCCCGCTTATTAACTTTTACAGACTTTTTTCACAATCTCCATCGAATTAACGTGCTAGAGCGCACAGAATAAAAAATTCCCGGCTAGGCGAAATGGCCGCAAAAGCCACAGCACCCAGCCGGGATTTTTCTAAATATTGCTCACTTAGCTGCGCGTAAAAATTCCTACACGATGAACCATGATTGTAATTTATTTTTCTTGTGGATGCGCGTTTAGCCAGTCAATGATATCAAGACTTTCATAGAGCGGTTTGCCGTCGATAAAAAGACACGGAACCTGATCCATGCCGCCGTCGCGTACCAAACGATCATAATCCTCTTCATTCTTGTGAATGTCATGGATCTCCACATCGGTTCGACCGATTCCAGCAATGTTATTCATAACCCGTCTGCAATATGGGCAATTTTCGAACATGTATAATTGAAGCTTCATATTGATTTTCCTTTCTGGACAGTGCTTTCATTGAAATAGATTATCTTTCTCATGCAAAAATAAAATTTTATTTCTGTTTACTCTTCGTCTAATATCTCAAGCGTCCGCTGATCCCGTTCGCCTCCGTAGTATTTGTCCAGCACTTCTCCAAATACAGGATTCTGAGGATCTGCTCTTTCAAAAAGTGTCATGCAGGATCGAAGTTTCAAATCGTCCGGACTGCCGAATACAGCATGAGGATCAGATGTATTCAGTTCCAACAGTGCCTTACTTATCTCCACAAGCCTTGCTCCGAGGGCCGGATCTTTCAGATAATCCTGTGCTTCCTGCAAGCTTTTGATAGAGTAATAATCAGAAATGGATGTCATCCCTAATCCATGAACCTGCGGGAAGATATACCACATCCAGTGTGTACGCTTTTGACCTGATTTGACTTCTTGAAGCGCCTGTTCATAATCGTTTCGTTGAGCATCTTTGAATCTCTGTAAATCTGGCATTGTCACACCTCTGATATCACTGTGCTTAAGAATCCACTGTTAAGATATGACGCTTTCTCCCGATCAACAACCACTTCATCCGGTTTCACAATGCAGGGAAGATACAAGACCTTCACCCCCGTCTCTACAGCTTCTCTCAGTGCTTCTCCGAATTCCGGCTGTGTCTGATCATTTGGCAGAGCCTTCACTACCTTTGGCATTGGAATGGCAAATGCAACTGCTGCAATATAGCCCTCTTCCACCGCCTTCCTCAGCTCATGGAGATGCTTCACGCCTCGCTCGGTCGGTGCATCTGGAAAATAGCCGATTCCATTTATTTCCAGCGTACAGCCTTTCACTTCAAGAAGGAAACGATTATTCCCCTTTTCCATATAGAAGTCGATACGCGATTTATCGTAGGTGTATTCCGGCTTCACCAGATCAAAGGGAAGTTCTTCCAACCATTCCTGGACCACATGATTCGGAGCCTGACTGTCGATATTTATAAGACCCAACTTCTCTTTATAAACAGCGATCAGATCGTATTTCGTTTTTCTTTTTGGATTATCCGATTTTGAAAGTACCACCTCTGCACCGGGAATCAGCAGTTCTGTACATCTCCCCGTATTCTTCACATGGACGGTTTCCGTCACACTGCCGATCTCCACATGAGCAATGAAGCGGTTCGAGCGGTCAATGAAGCGCCCTGTGGTTATGTTCTTATAAATCAAGTGCTATTGCCTCTTCTATTTTTGGATACCATATTAGCGTCTTATGCAACAGGATTAGATTGGGTTTTGCACAATCCAATTCACTTAGTTGTGCCCAAACTCTCTTTCACCTTGTCCGGATGCGCGGCAATCGTCTCCATGACCACCTGTGCTTCTTCCTTTCCCAGAACCGCCCCCAGCTTCTCCATCGCTTCCCTCATCTCCTCATCAATTCTCTCTTGCAATTCCACATTTTTCTTATCCCGCCAGCGCTTGATACTCTTGGCTTTCTCGCTCTGATCCTCGTTGTAGACCTGTCTCTTATAGGGAACGTAAGTCCGCACAGTCGATGGCTTGATTCCCAGCTCTTCGGCGACCCTGCTCTCCACATCCGGCAGGCCTTTATACTCCTCCATCAGTTCTTCAATCGAACGAGATAAAGCAGTACTATACCGGCCGCCTGTGATCAGAATCTTTCTTATCTTCGCTGTGGACATTTTTATTCCCTGATCTTCCAGTTCCTCCTGAAACACACGCAGCGACTTATGTTCTGCCCTTTGTCCCGGTGCCCAGTTTGCTCCTCCGATCGAAGAGTCCTCTTCTGTGTCATCATAATAATCGCCGTAAAGATCACAGATGTGATCAATGAAGTCTTCATTTCTGTTCGTTTTTCTTTTCACACTTTTATGTCACACAGTCGGATTTTCATTCTCACCGTTCTTGAGGAAGGTTTGCCGATCACACTCTGCCCCTCCTCATCCGGTAAGAAATGTGCACCCACACCATCATAACACCCACACAACTACCTAAGGTGTTAGCGATAACATCGTTGAGGTCTGTCATTCCAAGACCAGTTAAACCTTGGAGAAGTTCGATGCAAATACTGACAGCGATGCAAATCAGGATTGTTGTGATGCCTTTCTTTTCGACGCTTCTGACCGATTCCACGCAGGGTTCTTCGTCTTTCACAGCCTTATTTACGCCTGTGCCCACAGCCCCCCTGCTTTCCCTTCTTCCGATGAAGCAATATCTCCATCAAGTAACCACAAGCAGACCAAATACCCGAGTGGAATCATCAGGAGCACGTTGAGCACAAAGGCTTGTGTGTAGTTCCCTGTCAAGTTGCCATTGGCTTGCATACCGAAGATCGCTTTTATAATGCTCCATATCTCCTCCGCCACACTTTTCGATGTGTTTACTGCGTGTCGTAGTCACTGGCGCTTACATCCACGCTGAAACGGACGCGAATCAGGAAAGTGTAATAAAGAAGAACAGCTCCATAGATCACAGATACGACAGCTCGAAAGCTTTTACTGCGTAAGGAGAGGTGGAAACCGAAGATAATGAAGAAGGAGAAGATGATTAGACGGAGTATAAATATCAAGCTGAATTGCTATTCCTCCTTCTTAATTATTAACTGAGCTCTTAAATACCTCAATAGTTTGCACATCGGATAAGCAGAAAATCAAAAAGGCATCTACATTTTTGCAAGCCGAAGATGAATAATTTCCGTCTTTTTCACCGACAATTTTATAGTTTTCCAATGAAATCCAGGATTCCTTGCCCTTCTCTTCGTAATAGCTTAATTGGCCTAAAAATATTCTCCCATCATTCATTTTTACTTTCAAAGTACTACCAGTTTCACCAAATATGACCGGAAATATATCAGTATATATGGACTTACCGTTAATATGGGATATTAACTTATCAAACCAATTTCTTTCATAGATCCAAGCAAAAAGGGCTCCTAAAAACAGCGCTACAACAGAAAGCAAAAAGCTTGTTATATTCCAAGGAATAGTTATTATAGAAAACCATAGAATTGTATGCAGAACTGCAAATATTCCCCTGAATATAGCACTATATACTATGCACTTAATCAGAAAAAACTTTTCATTGCCAATATGTTTTGATGTAAAAAAGTCAAAAACAAATATTAGCAAAGCCCCTGGAATAATATACGTAAAGATATCTGATATGCCTTTGATTAATTCTAAAATCTCACTCATAAACAGGCGCATCCTGCAGCTTTCAGGATGCGCCCTTCTTTACTCGAAACGATTTCTGACTATTGATTCTGCAGTTTTGTCACGATTCCTGAGCTCTTCTGGTCTCGCAACGGTGAAAAACGGTGCTGCCTTCAGTCTTCCTGCTCCTTCGGATATCCGACAACCTTCTCCAGCGCGTTCAGGATGTTCTCATATCCTGTGCAGCGGAGAGATGGCCGGAGATGAGCTTGCGGAGCTCTTCCCGAGTGTACTTTCTTCCGCTGTTTGCAAGCTCCACCCCGGTCAGAATCAGGCCTGGCGTGCAGAAGCCGCACTGGACAGCCGCTTCATCGATGAATGCCTGCTGTACTTCGTTAAGCTCTCCCGTCGGACTCTTGAGTCCTTCGACGGTCAGGATGTGTTTGCCTTCGGCCCACATGGTCAGGTAAAGGCAGGAATCCACGGCTGTCCCGTCAATCAGGACGGTGCAGGCGCCGCATTCACCGACCCCGCAGCCTCTCTTGACAGAGGTCAGATTCAGCCGGTTCCTGAGGGTGTCGAGAAGGCTTTCTCTCGGATCGACGGCAAGTTCTTTCTCTTCTCCGTTGACGGTCATATGGACAATCTCAAGCATGATTCTCACCGCCTTTCCCGCAGCTTACGTCTTCACCGCCATCCGCGATTCCAGCCGCATCTGCTGTGCCCTGTGTTTTTGTCTCACCCATCGTCTGTTCTTCTCCGAGTTCAACCGGCGGGAAGTCTCCTGCTCCGGGGGTTCCTTTTCCGATGCCTCTGAGGATGGCCTGCTCAAGAGCGCGTTTTGCCATCTCCCTGATGAGCTGAACACGGAATTCCTTTGAAGCGCGCCAGGAGGAACGGGGGTGGACCTCTTCCTCGACGTGCGTGGCGATGATCTCATAGATCGCCGGATCGTCTGCCGCCATGCCCTTCAGCATCTGTTCGGTCTTTCTGCAGCGGATCGGGGTCGGTGCCGCGACACCATAGCCAATCCTGACATCTGCCAGACGGAAGCCGGCATCCGGAAGTACCGGGCTGCCTGCCGCCTCCTCCCGCCGTGTGGCTGAACTACCCTGTATTCCATCTGGCTCTTCTGCCTTTGCCCGCTCTGCGCCTGCCGCCTCCAGCTTCACTCTGACGCAGCATCCGAGCGTTGCGATTTCCATCGAGCGTCTCTTGCCATACTTGATGTAGCATCCGGAGTAGCCGATATAGTCTTCTGGTTTTACCAGGATCGCAATCAGAACCTCGTCCCGCCTGCGGACCGTTTTGCCAGGACCTGTATAGAATTCAGTGACTGGAACCTCTCTGGAACCCTCCGGTCCCTGCAGAACGAGGGTGGCATTGAGCGTCTGCATCGTTGCGCCGGAGTCCGCGGAGGTCGCCCCGTTGCAGAGATTGCCGCCGATGGTGCCCATATTCCGTATCTGCGGGCCGCCGACCGTGTCGACCGCCTCCCCCAGATACGGGAGACTTTCCCGGATGATGGGATCATTCGTGATGTCCGTAAAGCAGGTGGCCGGTCCGATCACAATCGTTCCGTCTGTCAGCCTGTCCACGCCCTTCAGCTCCGGGATCTCATGGATGCGACCAAATCGCAGCCGGCATCCTTGCCGGCACGGAGCTTCACGAGCACATCTGTCCCGCCGGCGATGACTTCGGCCTTCTCGTCGGCAGCAAGGTGCGCGACGGCATCCTCGACCGACTTTGCCTCGTAGTAATTCTCAATATCGTACATACCGCACCGCCTTTCTCAGATCAGACCATGCTGCTGAAATGCCGCCACCAGCCTCTGCTGGGTCATCGGAATCTCGTTCATCGCGACACCCGTTGCGTTCAGGATGGCATTGCGGATTGCCGGGGCAACGGAGATGACCGGCGGCTCGCCCCGCGCCCTGCTGCCGCAGGGGCCCCCCGGGGCCGCCCTTCGCACGAT
>USJM01000026.1 GCA_900555005.1 uncultured Lachnospiraceae bacterium
TTTCTCACGCATCGCCCGTTCAAGCGCTTTAGTGATATCCGAGGCGTGATCGCTCTGAGGAAAAGCCCGGTTTCCGCGCTCACCTTTGTCCGGCAGCCATGCTCCTCAAACCACGCAATCACTGCCGCCGGGTCGAACCCGTAGACGGACGAGTATAAAAAGGAGGCATGACAGGAAACCTGGCTCAGGAAATCTTCCGGATCACAGGCATTGGTGAAATTACATCTGCCCTTTCCGGTAATATAAATCTTCTTCCCTGCCTTTTCATTTTTTTCGAGCAGGATCACACGAGCACCGGCTTCCGCCGCCGCGCAGGCTGCCATCATGCCTGCCGCTCCTCCACCGACGACTAATACGTCCGCGCCGGGCGTTTCTTTTCCCGGCTTGCTTAGGAGACTTGTCTTCCCGGCCGTTTTCCCTCCGGAAACCTTCTTACAGGCTGCCCTCTGGAGAGCTGTCGACTGGCTTCCTGCTTTCCCCCTCACAACTCTCTGCTCCCCCGTTCTCCGGCTTTTTGCTTCCTGCCTCATCTTTTCTGATCCCGTCTTCCATTCTTTCTTCTGCATCCTGACGGCCTTCGGCCGTCTTCTGATCCTTTGGATCCTCTTTTCGGCCCGCCTTTTTTCCGACCGGCACCCAGACAGCATCTACTGCACGGTTTTCCTCTTCACGTTCTCTGCGGACCTGCTCTTTCCTCGCAGCAGCCTCCTGCTGCCGCTGAAGCTGTCTTCTGTATTCCAGATCCTCCTCCTGGAGCCCTCGGTCCGTCTGAAGATCGGAGTCCTGACCTGCCCGCCGGCTTCGCCGCCCTGCCTTGTCAGAAGATTTTTTTCATCCTCCATCTCTTCATCCACCAGCTCGCCGTCTCCGTCTTCCAACTCAAACCAGAATTCCACGCCATCCTCCACGTTGCGGACGCCATAACGCTGGTGGAAGGACTCCATGATTGCCTTCACAATCGCCAGGCCGACGCCGGCCCCCCCGTAAGCGCGGGTCCGGGCCTTGTCGACTTTGAAAAATTTGTCCCAGACATGCTCCAGATCCTCCTCCGGAATCGGCTTTCCTGTGTTGAAGACCGTTGTGCGGACGACACCTCGCTCAATGTCCTCCTCTACCCGGATCTGGATCTTCAGCGCCCCTTCCACATGGTTGATGGCGTTGCTGAGGTAGTTGGTCAGAACCTCTTCTACCTTGAACTCATCCCCCCAGACATGGACACAGGTCGGACACTGCACCTCGATCAAAGCACCCTTCTGGTCCGCCAGGATCTTTGTGGAGGCGGTTTTTCCACGGATGAGTTCTGCCAGATCAAACCGTGTCATCTCCACCTTGTCATAGCCGGATTCCAGCTGATTGAGCGCCATCAGCTTACGGACCAGCTGGTTCATCTTCCCGGCCTCGTCGATGATGACACTGCAATAATAATCTCTGGACTCCGGATCATCATTGACGCAATCCTGCAGTCCCTCCGCGTATCCCTGGATCAGCGCCAGCGGCGTCTTCAGCTCATGCGAGACATTCGACAGAAACTCGCGGCGCTCATCCTCTGCCTTGATTTTCGCATCCAGATTCGCCTGTAATTCATTGTTGGCTGTCTTCAGCTCAGAGATCGTCTTTTCCAGGGTCTGACTCATCTGATTGAAATGCTCGCCCAGCCGCCCGATTTCATTCGTGCCGCCCGACGTATACCTGGCATTGAAGTCCAGGTTTGCCATGCGCTCGGACAGCTCTGTCAGCTCTGTCAGCGGTTTTGTGAGCCGTTTCGACATCAGCCGATCATGATTACACTGAGGAAAATGGCCAGCAGGATCATGTACATGACAAACTCATTGGAAATCTTTGCAGATGTCCGGATGCTCTCCACCGGGACCCGGAGCAGGATGTGGTAGCCGTTTTTCGTGAAGGTTCCATACAGCTCCAGATAGACGGCATTGCCCAGATGGTCATCCTTCTTCTTCTGAATTGTGTAATTGCTCTCCTTCTTTACAACCTGGTGCCCTGGTCGATCCCCCATATGTATCCATTCAGTCTTGCAGACAGGATCTCAAGGCTGTCGTTTCCCGTTCCGTATACGAGAACCGGAACATAGTCCGCATCCGTAATCGCAGCGATCACACTGTTCTTCTGCGTCGTCTCCAGGAAGTTTTTATTAAAAAATGTTTGATTCAGCCCATCCGCTGTCACATGTTCGTCCGCCATCTCGAACATAGAGACAAGGGTGTTCTCCAGCCGCCTTTCATAGAACTTCTCCAGCAGAAAGGTGTTGGCCAGAAACATCAGCAGCATGATGATCCCGATGATCGACAGGAAGGTAACCGTCAGCTGTCTGGATATGGACGTACGCTTACTCTTTTGTTTCTTTATGCTCATCGTCCGCCTCGAACTTGTAGCCCATCCCCCAGATGGTCTTGATATAGTTGCCGCGCTGTCCCATCTTTGCTCTCAGTTTCTTGACATGTGTATCAATCGTCCGGGCATCCCCGAAGTAGTCATAATTCCAGACGCTGTTGAGAATCTTCTCACGCGACAGCGCGATTCCCTGGTTCTCCACAAAATAGGTCAGAAGCTCAAATTCCTTGAACGAAAGTTCCACCGGCTGTCCGTCGATCTGAACCTGATGCGCGGCCTTGTCAATCTCAATCGCCCCTGCCTTCAGAATATCATCCGATCCAAATGCGCCGCTCCTGCGCAGGAGGGCTTCCACACGCGCAACCAGAATCTTCGGGCTGAACGGCTTCGACACATAGTCGTCAACTCCGAGCTCAAAGCCAAGCGCTTCGTCCCGCTCATCCGATTTGGCCGTCAGCATGATGATCGGCACCTTCGACTCCTTCCGGATCTCGCGGACAACCTCCCAGCCGTCCATTTTCGGCATCATGACATCCAGAATGATCAGCGCAATATCCCGTGTCGAGAAAAACTTATCAACTGCCTCGGCACCGTCCCCGGCTTCGATGACTTCAAAATTCTTCTTGACCAGAAAGTCCCGGACTAGCTTCCTCATCCGTTCCTCATCATCGACGACCATCACCTTCAATGTCTCCATCGCTCATTCCTCCTCCATGTCTTCATATTTTGCCAGGCGGTTTTTGATATCAAGCATCCGCCTGTCTGTCTCCGCAATCGTATCCGCGCACTCACGCAGTTCCGCAGAGATTGCATTCAGATCGACATCCCCCGGCAGTGTCTTTTTGTACCGGATCTGATGCTCAAGGCTCGCCCAGAAATTCATCGCAATCGTCCGGATCTGGATCTCCACGCGCAGGTACCGGGTCGTCGCGAAAAGTAAACGGGTATCTCGACAATCATGTGATAGCTGCGGTACCCGTTCTCCTTCGGGTTTCTGATGTAATCCTTGATGGATATGACCTTCAGGTCGTCCTGTCTTCCGAGCATCCGCGCGATGTCATAGATGTCGTCAATGAAATTGCAGATGACACGGACTCCTGCCACATCGTTCAGATTCCGGACGATGCTCTTGACTGAAATCTCCTGCCCCCGTTTTTTCAGTTTTCTGTAGATGCTCATCGGCGTCTTGACCCTGCTCTCGATCGAGGAGATCGGGTTGCGCCTGTATCTGACAGAGAACTCCTCATCCAGAATCTCAAGCTTCGTCTGAACCTGCCGGATCGCGCAGTCATACATCATCATCAGTTCTTCAAACTGTTTCGTCTCCTCAAACAGGCCGTCCCCATTCTTCTGCCTGCCCCGCTCCTCGGCCTGGCTCCGGATCTCCTGGTTCATCATCTCTTCGCTCCTTGTTATTTTACACATTTTTACTATGATACCACGCAGCAGTGTTGGAACTGTGAAAAACTTTCGGCCTGTTTTTAGATAATTGATCCTTCCTTGACGGTTTGTCCTGCAGACGGTATACTGGATGTACAGATTCACCTCCGGGGTAGTAAAGGTTTCGACGGGGGCTGTGAAGCTGGAGAAGCTATCCGCAGGGTGATGCGTTAAATCCCAACCTAAATATAAACGCTGATAACAACGTTGAACTCGCTGCAGCCTGACGGCTGCAACTGCCTGATCTGAAGCACCTGCACTGCAGACTCAGGTATCGAACTTGCAGGAAACGACTTATGCAAAGCTTTGAGCATATGGGCGTATCATGAAGCTACTGAAACCGCAAGGGTGTCTGTTCCCGTGCGGCGGAGGGAATGTCAATAGACAGACTACGATAGTAGAAGGACAGGGGATTGGCTTTCGGACACGAGTTCGACTCTCGTCTACTCCACTTACCATGCAAAATCCGAACTCTCATGAGTTCGGATTTTTTTCGCAGTCGCATTCCATGTGCGCTCTTCCCCTTCACCGGTTCAGCGAACAGGTTCGAATGAACGGTTTGATGTTCGCCCCACTCTGAAGATACCGAAGGAGGATCTGAGCACAGGCTCTGCTGTCGCTGTCCGCCTTGTGGTGATCGAGTGCAATTCCATAATAGTCACACAGCTCGTTCAGCTTGTGGCTGATTCCCGGAAGGAGACGTCTTCCCATCTGGACCGTACAGATATAGTACGCATAAGGCTTCCATTCAATTTCATAGGCAAGCAGACATCTCTTCAGAACCCCCATATCAAACTGAGCATTATGCGCCACCAGAAGGCCGCCTGACATGTATGGCTCAATTTTCTCCCAGACCTCCGGAAAGGAAGGCGCGTTCCGGACGGATTCTTCGCTGATCCCGGTCAGCATCGTATTAAACGAATCAAAATGAGTCTCCGGATTGACAAGTGTGTAGAATTCCTTTTCGATCTGTCCGTTCTCAATGATCGTGATGCCGATCGCACTCATCCGGTTGTTCATTCTGTTTGGCGTCTCTACATCGAATACCGTAAACTGCGACATAGCCATCTCCTCTGCCGGATCCAGTCTGAATGCTTCCCGCATCCGCACATTCTGTCCTGCCGGCGCGCTCAGTGTTCAGCGGTTGTATTCCTTGAATGCCCGCTCCATTGATCGCTTTGCATCCTTCTTCGCAATATCTGCCCGCTTATCGTACTGCTTCTTTCCTCTTGCTACTCCGATTTCGACCTTCACAAGCGATCCCTTCAGGTAAACCTTGAGCGGAACAATGGTAAAACCCTTCTGCTGGATGGCTCCCCAGAGTTTGTTAAGCTCCTGCCTGTGAAGAAGAAGCTTCCTTGGTCGGAGCGGATCCTTGTTGAAAATGTTTCCCTTCTCATACGGGCTGATATTCATGCCGTAGATCAGCGCTTCTCCGTTGACCATGCTGATGTAAGCTTCCTTGATGCTGCACTTCCCCATCCGAAGCGACTTGACTTCTGTTCCTGCAAGCGCGATTCCTGCCTCGTATGTCTCATCGATGAAGTAGTCATGATAAGCCTTTTTATTGTTTGCGATCAGTCTGACTGATTCCTTTCCCATTCTTCTTCTCCTGAACTTCCGGTCTCCAACAACTCTTCTGCCCGGCCGCTGCGATTTCTTCCGATTGCTGTTCTCTGCATCGCATGCCTGCTCCACCGCCAGTCTGTCCGCTTCCCTCGCGGTTTTATTCTTCAGCCTCCGGCAGCTGTTTCTGTGATCAGAAAAAGTGCGGGGCGATGATACCTTGCCCCGCACGATTCTTATATTACCGCTGCCCGGCGATTTCTGCAATCAGGTCCGGAACTCACATTCAGAATTCTGCACTTCCACTACCATTGGCCCTGAAGCATTCCCATCCTGTCCGCTGTACGGAATGCCAGAGCCGTTTCCGGAACCTCCGCCGAATGGATAACCGAACTCATTTCCACTGCCGCTTCCGTCCTGTCCGCCGAAAAAGCTGCCCCATGGAATCGTGATGCTCCCGTCTCCGTCACTGCCATCTGACGGCGGAAGCGTCTGGGACCCGTCGTCTGTGTCGCCTGAGGATCCGTCGTTGTCATCACTGTTCTTGTCCTGTCCGTCAGCCTTGTCTCCGTCTGAGTTCTTTTTGTCAGAACTGTCAGATGCGTTCTGCTCCTTCCTGGCTGCTTTCACCTCATCGGTTGCCTCGCCAAGCGTAACCTCCGCTGTCTTTTCCTCATAACTGTTTCCGGAAGCCCTTTCATAGGCAATCTTCACCTTTTCACCCGGAGCATAATACTGAATCTTCTTTAAAAGCGTATCCCTGGAATCAATCGACAGGCCGTCAAACTTTGTGATGACGTCGCCCTTCTGAAGACCTGCCTTCTCAGCGGCGGAACCCTTCTCAACCGAGTAAACATATGCGCCCTTCGGGATGTTATACATCTGGCTGGCTTCATCTGTCACCGGTGCCACTGTAATGCCAAGATACCCGTAATCGTCCAGCGTATCCCTCGTCTTGCGGTTGATCAGGTCCTGCAGAACCGGAATCGCGGTATTGATCGGGACCGCATACCCGACATTATCTCCTTCCAGATAGCCTGCGTTGAAAATTCCGATGACTTCGCCCTTTGCATTCAGGACAGCTCCGCCGCTCTGTCCCTGATTCGCGGCGCCATCGGCTGGAACTCTGTCCAGGTTCCCTCGTCCGTCTCAACCTTGCAGTTCAGCGCCGCGATAATGCCGGATGTCACAGTCAGTCCCTGTCCAAGTGTGTTTCCGATTGTAATCGCAGTCTGACCGACCTTGAGCTTGTCAGAATTTCCGAGCACAGCAACCTTCAGCTGCTTCAGCACATCCTCCTTGATATCCTTCAACTGAACTGCGACAACAGCCACATCTGTCGACGGATCTGCTCCCTTCACCTTGGCTGCGACGACCTTGTCCTCTTCATTGTCTGTGTCAACTGAAAAGGCAACTGTGACGTCCGTCGCATTGTCCACAACGTGATTATTCGTCGCGATCAGCAGCTCGTCAGCGGTCTGCGCAATGATAAATCCCGATGCTGCACCCTCTTCCTCAACACTATGCTTCCCGCCAAAGTAATCCTCGACTTCCTGAACACTCTTCTCAGAAATGGTGACAATGGACGGCATACATGCATCCACGACATCTGAAACATCAATCGCTGTGACCTGTGCGTCCTGTGTCCCCGTCGTCTCAAGCTGCGGGTAGCTGCTCTTTTCCGAATCCTTCTTATCAGCAGATACATCCTGCGTGTCAGCTTCTGTCTGCTCCTCCGTTTCCGTCTGACTGGCAGCCTCTTTCCCGGTCTGGAGGATCGTTCCGGCAAATGTATATGGGGCTGCGCTCACGCTCATCGCTGCGGTCAGAATCGCCGCCAGCACCCTTGCAGAGATTCTTCTGTTTCTCAGCTTCTTATCGTACATTGGAGAGCTCCTTTCATGCATTCAAATGATAACTCCTATCTTAAGAAGCTTCTGTGTCAAAGGTGTGAAAATTCAGCTGATTCTGTGTGTCAATCTGAAAAAGGGCAGCTCCCGCAGGAGTCTGCCCTTCAGCGCCTATTCAACGGTATCACTTAGTTTTTCTTCACCAGAAGACTCTTTCCTTCGGCTGCTTCATACCCATCATCTCTATCAGCGTCGGGATGATGTCACACAGCGCGCCGCCCTCTCTGAGGGTGTAAGCCGGGTCATAGTTGACCAGGATGAACGGAACAGGGTTTGTCGTATGGGATGTGAGCGGTTCACCCGTCTCATAATCCACAAGCTGTTCCGCATTGCCGTGATCCGCCGTGATGAACATCTGTCCGTCCACTTCGAGCAGCGCATCGACAACCCGTCCGACGCACTTGTCAACCGTCTCATGGCCTTGATGCAGGCCGGCTCCACCCCGGTGTGTCCGACCATATCGGGATTTGCGAAATTGGTAATAATCACATCATATTTTCCGGACTTGATCGCGTCAACAAACTTGTCACAGACCTCCGGCGCGCTCATCTCCGGCTGAAGATCATACGTCGCAACCTTCGGACTCTTGACCAGGATGCGGTCCTCGCCCGGATTCGGAGCCTCCACGCCGCCATTGAAGAAGAAGGTCACATGTGCATACTTCTCCGTCTCGGCAATCCTGGCCTGGGTCATATGATGCTGTGCGAGGAATTCTCCGAACGTCTCCTTGATCTCGGTCTTCGGGAAGGCGACATGCTTGTTCGGAATCGTCACATCATAGTCGGTGAAGCAGGTGTAGTAAACCTTCTTGCGCGGTCCTCTGTCAAACTGATTGAAATCATCCATGCAGAAACATCTGGTCAGCTCTCTCGCACGGTCCGGACGGAAATTGAAGAAGATGATTGAATCACCATCCTTGATCGTGGTGACCGGCTTGCCATCCTCCATCACAACTGCCGGAACGACGAACTCATCGGTCACCCCATTTGCATAGGAATCCTTCACTGCCTGCACGCCGCTTGAAGCCGGCACGCCCTCTCCCAGCGTCAGGGCTCTGTATGCCTTCTCGACTCTGTCCCATCTGTTGTCACGGTCCATCGCATAGTAGCGGCCGGAGACAACGCCGATTTTGCCGATGCCAAGCTCGTCCATCTTATCCTGGACCTGCTGTACAAATCCTGCTCCGGAATCCGGCGGCGTGTCACGTCCATCGAGGAAGCAGTGTACAAAGACCTTCTTCAGTCCCTCCCTCTTTGCCATCTCCAGAAGCGCAAAGATATGGGAAATGTGGCTGTGAACGCCCCCATCCGAAACGAGTCCGTACAGATGCAGGGAGGAATCATTCTTCTTTGCATTCTCCATGGCACCCTTCAGCGCCGGATTCTCAAAGAAAGACCCATCGCGGATCGCTTTCGTAATCTTCGTCAGATCCTGATATACAATACGACCTGCCCCCATATTCAGGTGCCCGACCTCTGAATTGCCCATCTGCCCGTCCGGAAGTCCGACATACTCCCCGGACGCCTGTCCCTGTACAAATGGATATTCCTTCATCAGTCTGTCCATGACAGGCGTATTCGCCTCTGCGATTGCATTGTGGTCCTTCCGCGGATTCAGTCCGTACCCGTCCAGAATCATCAGTACTGTTGGTCTCTTGCTCATGATATTTCTCCTTCTCTCTGATCGATATACACCCTGATCATGCTTGCAACCCGTTTCACAACGCTGCTTGAATTGATGATCAGCAGCGCATCCCTGATATGGCGTTCCCGAACAGGGCTTGTAATGATGACAAGCTCGGCATTTGTCCCGATCTTGTCCTTCTGGATCACCTGCTCAATCGAAACGGAATTGTTGCCGAAGATGCTGGCAATCGTGGCCAGGACACCCGGCTTGTCCTCCACCTCCATTCTCAGGAAATAGCTGGAGACCGTGTTCTCAATCCTGCGGATCGGAATCTTCCGGTATACATTGTCTCTTGTCGTTCCCTGGGAGTGATAAACAGTGTGGCGTGCGACGGAGAAGACATCCCCCATCACAGCACTGGCTGTCGGCATCTCACCGGCTCCTCTGCCATAGAACATGACATCCCCAACGGCATCGCCGCGTACATAGACGGCATTGTAGGATCCGTTCACAGTCGCGATCGGATGAGCCTGCGGGATCAGCATCGGATGCACCCGAACCTCGATCCCTTCCTTCCCGTTTGTCGCAAGGCCGATCAGCTTGATAACCCAGCCAAGCGTCTTCGCGTAAGCGATGTCCTGCGCCGTGATTTTCGTGATCCCCTCCGTGTAGACATCCCGGAATGTGACTCTGGAATGAAACGCGATGGAAGCCATGATGGCCATCTTTCTGGCTGCGTCATAACCCTCGACATCAGCGGTCGGATCCGCCTCCGCATAGCCCAGCGCGGTCGCCTCTCTCAGCGCCTGCTCATAGTCCATCCCCTCATCCGTCATCTTGGACAGGATGAAGTTTGTCGTCCCGTTGACGATTCCCATGACCTCGCTGATCTCGTTGGCAGACAAGCTGTTCTTCAGAGGAGATATAATCGGGATACCGCCGGCTACGGAAGCCTCAAACCTCAGCTCCGCATGGTTTTCCTCGGCGATCTCCATCAGCTCTCCGCCCCGCTCCGCGATCAGATCCTTGTTCGCGGTAACAACGCTTTTCCCCGCCTCAAGAGCGTCCCGGATATAAGTGCAGGCCGGTTCAATGCCGCCGATCAGCTCGATGACGATGTCGATATCCGGATCATCCACAATCTGTGAATAGTCGCTGGTCAATATGGAAGGGTCATCCACATCCTTCACATGCGCCTCCGGATGCCGCACCAGAATCTTCTTCAGATTCAGGACCGTGTTCAGCTTCTGAGGCATCTCAGGCCGCTGCGTTTTCATTACCTTGTAGACGCCCTTTCCGACCGTTCCAAGGCCGAGAAGTGCCACATTCATTCCGTCTTTTCCCATGTCTCTTTCCATCCTGCCGATGCCGGTTTGACCCGTTCCGGCTTCTGCCAGTCAGTTGTCACTCATCTGCAATCAGTTCTGGCGATCAGGCCAGCGCAGTCATCTTACCATACCGTCAAGCTCCTTGTAAATGCACCGATCATTCATTTTGCATGCGCGGTCCTTCTGCATAATAGCCGAGCGTGATTCGCACGATTCCGCCAGCCGGATTCCTCCGCATACGGGATCGCCGGCTCACGGATCAACACCCCGCCTGCAAATGAAAAGGCAGGCCGCATGCCTGCCCTTCATGGTCAGATGTCTGTATTACTTATTGTAGTTGACGATCGCCGCAAAATCCGCCTTGAGGGATGCGCGCCGATCAGACCACCGTCGATATCCGGCTTTGCAAGCAGCTCCTTGCAGTTAGACGGCTTCATCGATCCGCCATACTGGATACGGATCTTCTCAGCCGTATCGGTGTCATAGATCTCTGCGATGGTATCACGGATTGCCTTGCAGACCTCCTCAGCCTGGTCAGCCGTTGCCGTCTTGCCGGTTCCGATTGCCCAGATCGGCTCGTATGCGATGACCATGGAAGCCGCCTGCTCCTTTGTCACTCCCTGGAGATCAGACTTGATCTGAAGGCGGATCCAGTCGAGGGTCACACCTGCTTCTCTCTGCTCAAGCGTCTCGCCGCAGCAGAGGATCGGTGTCAGGCCATGCTCAAACGCCTTCAGAACCTTCTTGTTCAGGAACTCATCTGTCTCATTGAAGTACTGACGTCTCTCGGAGTGTCCGATGATGACCCACTTGCAGCCTGCATCGACAAGCATGTTCGGGGAAATCTCACCAGTGAAGGCTCCCTTCTCCTCGATATACATATTCTCAGCGCCAACCGTGACATTTGTTCCCTTCACAGCCTCGACGACCGGGACAATATCAACTGCCGGTACGCAGTAAACAACATCGGTATCAGCCCCGGCAACAAGCGGCTTCAGGTTTCAACCAGAGCCTTCGCCTCGGTCGGAGTCATGTTCATCTTCCAGTTGCCGGCAATAATCTTCTTTCTAGCCATGGCTTTATAATCTCCTTTTACTACAATCAAATGTCTTTCACTTCGAATAATCTCTATTGATTACTCTGCATCGTCAGCAGCGACAACGCCCGGAAGATCCTTCCCCTCCAGGAATTCAAGAGAAGCTCCGCCGCCGGTAGAGATATGCGTCATCTTGCTGCCATAGCCAAGCTGGTTGACTGCTGCCGCAGAGTCGCCGCCGCCGATGATGGTGACTGCATCTGTCTCTGCAAGTGCCGCAGCAACTGCCTTTGTTCCCTTTGCAAGAATCGGGTTCTCGAACACACCCATCGGTCCGTTCCAGACGACCGTCTTTGCAGTCTTCACTGCATCCGTGTAAAGAGCAACCGTCTTCGGTCCGATATCCATCCCCATCTTGTCAGCCGGAATCTTGTCTGCATCGACAACCGCTGTCTCAATCTCCGCATCGATCGGTTCCGGGAAATGATCGGTCACAACCGCATCGACCGGGAGAAGAAGTTTCTTGCCAAGCTTCTGCGCCTTCTCAATCATCTCCTTGCAGTAATCAACCTTCGTCTCATCAAGCAGAGAGGTTCCGACCTCGTATCCCTTTGCCTTCAGGAAGGTGTACGCCATCCGCCGCCGATGATCAGCGTATCGCACTTCTCGAGCAGATTGGAGATAACGTTCAGCTTATCAGCAACCTTTGCGCCGCCAAGAATCGCGACAAACGGGCGCTTCGGATCGTCGACCGCATTGCTGAGATACTTGATCTCCTTCTGCATCAGATAGCCGACAACGCAGTCGCCCTTGATATACTTTGTGACACCGACATTGGAGCAGTGTGCTCTGTGAGCAGTACCGAAAGCGTCATTGACAAAAACATCTGCCAGAGAAGCAAGCTCCTTGGAGAATTCCTCGCCGTTCTTGGTCTCTTCGGCTCTGTAGCGGGTGTTCTGAAGCAGAATCACATCCCCGTCCTTCATGGCTTCGACAGCTGCCTTTGCGTTCGGGCCGACAACATTATCGTCCGCTGCAAACTTTACTTCCTGTCCGAGCAGCTCGCTCAGGCGTGCAGCAACCGGAGCCAGGGAAAGCTTCGGATCCGCAACTCCCTTCGGTTTCCCGAGATGAGAGCAGAGAATGACCTTTCCGCCATCTGCAATCAGCTTCTTGATCGTCGGAAGTGCTGCTACCAGACGATTCTCATCCGTAATCTTGCCATCCTTCAGCGGAACGTTGAAGTCGCAGCGGACCAGAACTCTCTTGCCTTTTACGTTGATGTCATCAACGGTCTTTTTTTTCAGCATGTCAGTATGCCTCCTTTTTGAATACCAGACCAGCAGCCCCTTTCTGTCTTCTCCTTTGAGCGTCATTCTCCTGATGAAAACAGGTGCAGGGCTGGTGTCCTGTCATGTTCTTCCTGAAACCGAAGAAAAGGTCCGGCCCTTTCAGACCGGACCTCCTCAGGTCTTATCGTAATTCAGTTGAGATTCAATTACTGAAGCTCAGAGAAGTACTTGATGGTACGAACCATCTGGCTGTGTAGGAATTCTCGTTGTCATACCAGGAAACAACCTGAACAAGAGTCTTGCCGTTGCCCATATCAAGAACCTTTGTCTGAGTTGCATCGAAGATGGAACCAGCCCTGCTGTTGATGATATCGGAGGAAACGATCTCATCAGTGTTGTACTCGAAGGACTCGGTGGACTCCTTCTTCATCTGAGCGTTGACATCATCTGCAGAAACCACTCCGTCGACAACAGCGTCAAGGATGGTGGTGGATCCTGTAGCGACCGGTACACGCTGAGCTGCGCCGTTCAGCTTTCCGTTCAGCTCCGGGATAACCAGGCCGATTGCCTTAGCTGCGCCGGAGGAAGCCGGAACGATGTTCTGAGCTGCTGCACGGCTGCGGCGAAGGTTACCCTTTCTCTGCGGTCCGTCAAGAACCATCTGATCACCGGTGTAAGCATGAACGGTGGTCATGAATCCGGACTCAACCGGTGCCAGATCGTTCAGAGCTTTTGCCATCGGTGCAAGGCAGTTCGTTGTGCAGGAAGCTGCGGAGATGATGGTATCGGAAGCCTTCAGAGTCTTGTGGTTGACATTGTAGACAATGGTCGGAAGGTCATTGCCTGCCGGAGCAGAGATGACAACCTTGCGGGCGCCTGCATCGATATGAGCCTGAGCCTTTGCCTTGCTGGTGTAGAAGCCAGTGCACTCCAGAACGACATCGATCTTCAGCTCGCCCCAAGGAAGATCCTTTGCATCCTTCTCCTTGTAGATCTCGATCTCCTTGCCGTTGACAATGATGGAATGATCGGTAGACTCAACAGTGCCCTCATAATGACCATGAGTTGTATCATACTTAAGAAGGTAAGCAAGCATCTCCGGGCTGGTCAGATCGTTGATTGCGACAACATCATAACCCGGTGCCTGGAACATCTGACGGAATGCAAGGCGTCCAATACGGCCAAAGCCATTGATTGCAACTCTTACTGCCATAATTTAATCCTCCTGGATAAAGAAAAACTATAAGTTTTCTGTCGAGCCGCCATCATAACCGCAAGCAGTCCACGGCGCTCAACCTGTTAAATATTCTACATTCACTTTTCCGAAAAATCAAGTATATGCCCGAAGTTTCCGGACGTCCTGCTCAAGGATTCTCACGGTCTGCGTGATCTCCTCTTCCGTATTAAACGCGCCGATGCTAAACCGCACACTGCTTCTTGCCTGTGCATGATTTCTTCCGACCGCAAGCAGTACATGAGAGGGATCCAGCGAACCGGCGGAGCAGGCACTCCCGGAAGAAGCACAAATTCCCTGCATGTCAAGCAGCGCCAGCAGTGACTCTCCGTCCACTCCCTCAAAGCAGAAATTCGCGTTGCCGGGCAGCCTTCTTAATTCCGGGAAACGCTCATTCTCAGCTGCAGCCGGCCCGTTCAGAAGCGTCCCCGGAATCCTGTCCATGACCTGCCTGATCAGCTGGCTGCGGAGACGTCTCTCCTGCTTCATCCGGTCTTCCATCTGCCCGCCTGCAGCCTCCGCTGCCTTCGCGAATCCGACGATTCCCGGAACATTCTCGGTTCCTGCCCGCTTTCCGCGCTCCTGACCGCCCCCGTGAATCAGGGCCGGCAGCTGAATGCCCCTCCTGATATACAGAAATCCCACGCCCTTGGGGCCATAGAGCTTATGGCTGCTGGCGGAAAGCAGGTCAATGTACATGTCCCGCACACTCACCGGAATCTGTCCATATGCCTGGACAGCGTCTGTGTGAAACAGGATGCCGTGATCGTGTGCGATTTGTCCGATTCTGGCAATCGGCTCAATTGTGCCGATTTCATTGTTTGCAAGCATCACAGAGATCAGCACTGTCTCTTTCCGGATCGCCCGCTCTACATCCTCCGGATTGATAAACCCTTCCTTGTCCGGCTGAATGAACGTGACCTCCGCCCCCATTTTCTGCAGCCACTCACAGGTGTGCAGAACAGCATGATGCTCAATTGCCGTAGTGAT
>USJM01000027.1 GCA_900555005.1 uncultured Lachnospiraceae bacterium
AGTCCGCCCCGATCAGATCTGCAATCGTCTTTCTGGACCGCATGACCGCACTGCGGCAGAGCTGCCCGGCTTCATACACCGCCGAAGCATTGCCATAAGTTTCTGTAAAAAACGGCAGCATAACCGAGACTGCTTCCGGAAGTGTCCTTGTTGTTGCCGCATTGTCCAGATAGATGAATTCCGGTTTATCCCCGCTCATCTCTTTCCTCCTGCAGCACAGCCAGGCAGCTCATCCGGATGACCGGTTCGTGCCTTTCTCGATTCTTTGACAAGCTCAGACAAATAGATGCCATCGACTGTATCCGTGATCGCCGTATTGATTTTCTCCCAGACATACTTTGACACGCACATCTCTGCCCCGGCACAGCCGGTCTCCTTCCCGGCCGATTCCGACTTCAGGCCCGGGCAGGAGACCGCATCTGTACTGCCCTCGCAGGCTCTCAGCACATCTCCTACCGAGATTTCAGAGCATCCCGTCCAAGTCTGTAACCTCCCTGCGCTCCTCTGCTTGATGTGACAAGGCCGGCCTTCTTCAACGAGGATGCCAGCTGTTCCAGGTAGGACTCCGAAATACTCTCCCTGCGGGCAATGCTGCTCAGGGAGACCGTCTCCTCATCCATATGAGATGCAAGATCAATCATAGCCCGAAGACCATATCTGCCCTTCGTGGATAATTTCATGCTCGTTCTTTCCTCCGATATTTTAATCCTAGTAATTTACTTGGAATTAAAAAAATATATCACAGGACATCCGCAGCGTCAAGGAAGAAGAGGGGCATCGAGGTTTCCCCCGCTGCCCCTCTTCTTCTTTTTATCCTTCTTCTTACCCCTGCTTACCAGCCCAGCAGATGATCGTACAGCTCCTCATACTGTTTTGCGGAAGTCTTCCACGAGAAATCCTTCGCCATCGCGCGGTCAATCATCTTGTTCCACTCTCTTCTGCGATTATAGAAGACGTCCATCGCGTACTTGATCGTGCCAAGCATCTCATGAGCGTTATAGTTTGCAAATGAGAATCCGGTTCCGGTCGACTCATATTCATTGTAAGGCTCCACCGTATCTTTCAGTCCGCCCGTCTCCCTGACAATCGGGATGGTCCCGTAGCGGAGACTCATCAGCTGGCTCAGCCCGCACGGTTCAAACAGGGACGGCATCAGGAATGCATCACAGGATGCATAGATCTTGTGGCTCATCGCTTCAGAATAATATATGTTCGCCGAGACCTTTCCCTGATACTTCCACGCGAAATGGCGGAACATATTCTCATATCGTCCTCACCTGTTCCAAGCACGACAATCTGCAGATCCTGCTGGCAAATCTCGTCCATCATGTACGCAATCAGGTCAAAGCCCTTCTGATCTGTCAGCCTCGAAACAATGCCGATCATGAACTTCCGGTCGTCCTGCTCAAGCCCAAGTTCCCGCTGCAGCGCCCTCTTGTTCTTGATCTTCTCCTTACGGAAATTTCTTGCATTGTAAGGCTGCTCGATAAACTGATCGGTCTCCGGATTGTACTCATCATAGTCAATTCCGTTCACAATTCCGCTCAGGCAGTTGGAGCGCGCACGCATCAGGCCATCCAGACGTTCCCCATAGAACGGCGTCTTAATCTCCTCCGCGTAAGTTCTGGACACCGTCGTGATCCAGTCTGCGTAGACAATACCGCCCTTCAGGTAATTGGCATCCCCGTATGCCTCCAGCTTATCCGGTGTGAAATAAGACTTGTCCAGTCCTGTAATGTCCTGAATGGTCTTCACATCCCAGACGCCCTGGAACTTCAGGTTGTGAATGGTCATGATTGACTTCATGTTCCGGTAGAAATCTCCCTGATGGAAGCTGTCCTTCAGGTATACCGGCACAAGTCCAGTCTGCCAGTCATGACAGTGGACAATATCCGGCTGAAATCCGATGACCGGAAGCGCAGAGAGCGCCGCCCTCGAGAAAAACGCAAACTTCTCCACATCCTGATAGATATTTCCATAGGGCTTCGGGCCTGCAAAATAGTACTCGTTGTCAATGAAATAGAAATGTACGCCCTGGTATTCCATCTCCAGGATACCGACATACTGACTTCTCCAGGACAGATCCATATAGAAGTGGGTCAGATACTGCATCTTATCCTTCCACTCCTGTCTCATACACATATACTTCGGAAGGATCACGCGGCAGTCATACTTCTCCTTGTCGAAGCACTTCGGCAGCGATCCAACCACATCGGCAAGGCCCCCGGTCTTGATAAACGGCACGCCCTCCGATGCCACAAACAGTATCTTTTTCATGCTGATATCCTCCAATCCTTTCCGGGATTTTCATGTTCTATTTCCCATATCATAACTCATCTGAACAAATATATCCACACTTGATCTTACTTCCAGAAGAAATCCGAAAAAAGTCCCCGGAAAATCTCTTCTCCGGGGACACCTCTGTCCTTCTTCCTGATCACGGTATCAAACTTCTGCAATAGCCTCGATCTCGCACCCTACGCCAAGCGGAAGATCCTTCACCGCCACGCAGCTGCGTGCAGGCTTCGAAACAAAATACTTCGCATAGACTTCGTTGAATGCCTTGAAATCTTTAATATCTGCAAGGAAGCAGGTTGTCTTGACAACCCTCTCAAAACCGCTTCCGGCTGCCTTCAGAATCTCCCCGACATTCCTGCAGCTCTGCTCAGCCTGCGCTGCGATATCCTCCGCGAACTTTCCTGTCTGCGGATCAATCGGTGTCTGTCCGGACACAAATACGAGTCCTCCGGTCACGATCCCCTGGGAATAAGGGCCGATTGCCGCCGGTGCCTTCTCTGTCGATACAACCTTCATCATTCTGCCTCCTTTTTCTTTATAGAACCCTGCAGCAATTATACCCGCCTCCACAGCAGAAAATCAAGCTCCCTCTTTTCACTGACAGACAGACGCTGTATCATCATGTCTGAATGGCGGCCAGGAATCATCATATCGGCGGGCTGCATTTTTCAAAACGGGAGGGTTTTCTATATGGATTCTGCTGCAGTTCTGTATCTGGTTGTGCTGAATATCATCACGTTGATTGCCTACGGCACCGACAAGTACAGGGCCGTTCACAATCAGTGGCGGATTCCGGAGAAAACACTGCTCATCCTGGCCGCCGCCGGCGGCAGCATCGGGGCGCTGGCAGGTATGTACCTCTTTCATCATAAAACAAGGAAACTGAAGTTCTCCATCGGTGTCCCATCGATCCTGGTGATTCAGGTCATCCTGTTCCGTCTGCTGCAGGCCCGTCCGCTTCGGTAATCCTACTTTTTTAATACGTGATGGCATTTCTAACATCTGATCATTTCGGTTCCCCCTTTCCGGAGTCGGTAGTGTCATGCATAACCATGCATAAACCTTGAGTTGCCTTGATTTCTTGGGGATTGGACATAAAAAGAGCAATACCCCCTATTTTTGTGTATATTCTTTATTCATATATAGCTATTCTCTCCTAAGCCAGTCTCTGTGAAAGTTCTATCTCCTCATCATCTTCCTCACCGGTTTCCACAAATCCCACTTTATGATAAAGTTCTAATGCCACTTGATTATCTTTATTACATGTAAGTGTTACTCTGTTGGAATCACCAAATGGCTTTGTTTTTATGTACTCCAGCACCAATCGCAGAGCTGCACATCCGTACCCTCTTCCCTGTTTTGAAGCATCTATCATCATATGCCAGATATCATATTCCGGAATATCATAATCGTAAATTACCATAACATAACCTACCATCTCATCTCCATCATATATTCCAAATGGCTGGCACTGCTTACGATATACATATGCTTGTGCTAAGCTTCGAATTGGATTGGAGACATACTTTTCCTGCCCATCTGCCAGCCTTAATTGGAATGCATCCAGAAAATTGTTTTCGTTAATCACTTTTAAATTGACCATTCTATTCTCTCCACTTCTTTACGATTCTTAAATATTTCCAGAAATTAATCAGCACCCTGACACCTTCATCCAATAGAACTGCCAGAAATACTCCTAAGATTCCCAATTTACAAATAAATACGAAGACCGATGCTACACTCACGGTCCAAATCGTTCCAAAAATCTGAGTAAACAACATCCACATGATGATTGAAAATACTAATATAAGCAGCCTCTTTCCGTATTGTTTATGACTTGATTTCATAATTTCCTACGTTTGTTTCCGTTATCATAGTTCTGCAAATCTATCACAGCCTTTTGTTTTAAGCCAAATATACAATGTCAGACCAGCCACAACATTGACTGCTATTAAAATTCCAATATAGCGCATATATCCCAATGTATAACCCGGAAGCACCATATATCCAATAAACAGAAGTGCTGTATATCCGAATCCGCCAAACATTGTTATCATCACAGAAGCACTCTGCTTAATCGGTGTAAGCTCATTCGTCCAGGTAAGCACCGGCTTTATCACTCCCATAAATAAACCAAAAACTGCCATGACAAACACATAGGATAGTACCTGCAGAATCATTATCACAAATTGTTCAATTTTAAATGGGCAGACTACTGCTGTACAAATCATGCAAAGCATCGCAGGTATACTATTTAAAATAAGCTGCATATCCAGTTTCGCACGAAGTACCTGCCATGGTGTCACAGGAAGAGACTGTGCAATCCACAGACTTTTACCCTCCAAAGATATCGAAGGTGCAGTCATAATATTCATGGATATAAGACCACAAAGCATGACCGTAATCAGCAGCAGAACACTTCCATCCTGACTTCCGAACATGGAATTCAGCATTGTAAACAGCTTTCTTCCCTTCCATAAAAGTCCAGCCGCACATACAGGCATCAGGAACACGCCAATTCCACTGTTTAACATATATCCAGAACTTGATGTAAAATGTTTAATCTCCCTTAACAGCAGTGCTCCTATGCATAAGCATTACTTCTGATCAGCCAATTGTCTTAACAGTTGATGCCTGACTGCAATATAATCCACATCAACGATAGAATTTCATGCCGAAAACTTTCCATATCTGATTGGGAGACCTGAGCTCAGAACCTTTTCTCCTCATTTTCTACCCAAAAAATCCAGGAGAATCTTTGCCAGCTTTTCACTATGCATGATATAACTTCTGTGACTTTCTCCCGGAAGAATCACTTTCTCTGCACCCGGAATTTTCGAAGCGATATGATCAGTCTCACTCTTACGAATCAGATCATGCTGACCGGCCACTATGAGGGTATCTGCATGAATCTCTGCCAGCTCTTCATCACGAATGTCCGGCTCCCTGATCATCAGACGCATGAGCGGACTCCGGCTAAAAAGTGATGAATTTTCATTCCCGTAAGACACAGGCCGCGCAGACCCTCTGGCCGGTATTCGCTCCGCATGCAACCAGGGAAGTGATCCGGTTCGTTCTGGACGCTGCCATCAGACCGATGATACCCCCGTCAGAAAATCCGACCACTGCTGCATCACGAAGATTCAGTTTCTCCAGGAACTGAATCAGATCCTCTGCCATATCCCTGTAATGGAATTCACCGGTCCATTGGCTCTTTCCGTGTCCACGGGAATCCGGAAGATAGCAGGTGTGTTTCTCCTCTAAAAGATGGACTGTTCGGTCGAAGATAGTATGATCCTCACCATTCCCGTGGATCAAAACCACCGGCCGGCCCTGCCCGACCATCTCATAAAAGATGTCTACGTGATTTACATGTATCTTCTCCAATTTCTCATTCCCCCTGTTCGCCATTCTTATCCAGGCACTTTTTTTCATGCTGCACCCGCCGCATTTTCAGATAAGCATGCACGTAATCGCTGAATCCCCGGGAATCCAGAACAGCAAAGGCCGCCTCCTCCATCCAGAAGGACATATGCTTCGGATAACAGACAACATACGTGTTCTTCCATTTCGGGTTGAATTTGTTCTTAGCGACATACAGTGGTTTAAAACCATAGATATAATTCATATTCTCATAAATATAGTGCTCTGCCTTCTCGATCAGGCAGGGATGGTCTTCTGCCTCCGTATTGAAAAACGGAGCTACGCCGAGGCTCGCTTCCTGTATGCCTTCTTTCTTCAGTGTCTCCATAATGTCGTGAAACAAAAGTTCCATCACACCATGAGGGCATCCCTCCCGGCGCCGCATGATATCCACGATCCATCCTTTTCCTCCCAGATACGGATTCAGCACATTGATACCCTGAATGACTCCATCTGGATCGACAGCATAGAAATATCTCTTGTCGCACTGCCTCTCCAGCATCAGACTGCCGACGGCAAATTGCAGTCTGGCTGTATGTTTTTCTTCAAGCCATGCATCTGTGATTTCATGAAACTGGCGTTCGATGTTCTCATCCCGCTTTGACTGCGGCCGGTATTCATGCACCGTAAGGCCGTAATTCATCGCCGTATGGCAGGAAGATCTCACCTTGGCGCAGCGTCCTCCCTGCATCGACCAAGTCTGTACATCGAAGACCGCCTCCTCGCCGCACTTAAAACAGCCCAGTCCTTCTGCCTGGTACTCCGGTATATGGGTTTCATTGGTCATCAGAAAAACCAGATGTTTTCGCTCTGCCGCCGAAAAGGATCGAAGCATCGCCAGCATCTTTGGAAAACTGTCTGCCGCACAAATCGGATCCCCGCAGACCACGATCGTATCCCAGACCGTGCAAAGCTTACCATGCCTTCCGGATTCTCGGAAAACAGCCATTCCTTATCCGGCTCCAGAGCCAGATACGCCAGAGAATTATCCGCGTACTTTCTCAGATACGACAATGCTCGATTCCATTCTTCCGGAGAGGCTGACGCAGCTGCGGCTGGTTCAAAACCGAAGCTGGCCGATTCTATCCCGCCCATCTTTATCATCTTCTTTCATATAAATACAGTATATGCGGGAAGCTGATACGTTTTAATCATATGATGTGAGTGTCATCAGTCACAATTTATCAGCTCTGCAATACAGATTTTTTTGCTTTGGGCACCCACCCCCATATTAATTTTGAGTTCAGTTAAATAATCTATATCATCAAGTGAGAGCGTAATGATATGATCTTCAGGAACTCCGTTTTCAATCAGATAATGATAAAACAGATTGAACAGCAGAAATGATTTCCCACTCCGCCGGACACCGGTGACAACCTCAATCATCTGGTTATCGATCCTGGAAATCAATCTTTCAAGGTAATGCTTTCGTTCGATAATCATGAGCTTCTCCTGCTTTATATTTTGAAGCCAATGGCCTCATTTTCTAAAACATTTTCTGCAGCACCTCTCCGATATCCCCGTCAATGCATACGGATCTCTTGGCTATCTCCTGCGGACAATATGCCTCACCCTTATTGATGCAGGCATAGAAAGCCTGCGGGTTCTCCTGTGTGTATTGCCAGAATGGATACTTGATGATGATCGGTGTGTTGGCTCCCACGCCAAGTTCCAGATACAGTACATAAAGTTTCTCATGCCTGCGAAGGAAATCGGAATATGCCGCCGATGCTCTGTGCCAGCCTTCATCCTCAACAAAAGAATCATCCGCACGAAGATTCATTGTGACGCCACTTCCGTCATCCGGGCATTTCGGGATCAGATCTGATGGAATCCGCATCGCAATTCGCCCATCCTCCGGCACCTGATATACGCCGTCAGCATCTTTCACAAAACCCTGTGCCTCCATTGCCTTCATGACCCACTCCTCATTATCATATGTTTTTTGCAGTGATGGATTCACACTTTGGAACAGTCCGTAGTCTCCCTGCGTATAGAAAAGCCGCTTTTTATCAAATCCTGCTCTCTGGAATTGGTGATCCACGTTGGTAGTAATCGCAAAATAGTCCCTGTCCTTTATGAGATTGAGAAGTTTTCCATAAACAGGCTTTGGAGCATCGATATAGCGGTTGTAGTAGATATGCCTTGCCCACCATGCCCAGCGCGTCTCTTCGTCCGGGAAGGGATAGAAACCGCCGGAATAAATGTCTCGGATGCCATATCTGTTTGCATAATCGAAAAAGTAGCGTTCAAAACGCTCTCCGCTGTATGTAAGTCCTGCCGCTGTAGACAAGCCCGCTCCGGCTCCGATTACAATGGCATCGGCACTTTCAATTTCTTTTTTAAGCCTTCCGATCCGTTCTTCCTCAGTCCCCGCGCCGAATGACATATTTCTGCTGAAATATCTCATCGCGCCGAGTCCTTTCTGAATGCTCTCCTGATAGCCGTTGGGCAGTTCACTGTATAAGTTCTTCATAGTATTCTTTGTCCTCATCCTTAAAAACATTGAAGATCACTCTTTCCATCACTCCAGGATTATCAGCCATCCATTTTTCTACCGTATCGACCGCAATCTCCGCAGCCCGTTTATTTGGAAAGTGGAATACACCTGTGGAAATGCAGCAGAACGCCACGCTTTTCAGTCCATTCTCCCTGCACATATCAAGTGTGTTTCTATAACAATCAGCAAGGTCTTTTTCAAGTGCAGATGTCAGCCGTTTCTGCACGATAGGCCCCACAATATGTATGACCTTCTTTGCAGGAAGATTATAGGCATCCGTCAGCATGGGAACTGCGGTTGCCTGTTCATAGTTCCTGCCGAATCTCTCGCGCAAATGATTCATCTGCCGATTACACTCAGCCCGTAATTGAACTCCGGCAAAAGTATGGATGCAGTTATCAATGCAGGTGTGCATCGGTATAAAGCATCCAAGCATCTGCGAGTTGGCCGCATTGACAATGGCATCCACCGCAAGCCTTGTAATGTCTCCCTGCCAAATGGAAAATCCGTCCCGGATAATCGGGATGTCGGAAAGATACACTATACCTTTCTCTTTGGCTCTTCCGGTCAGATATTCATCCTGAACCGCAAGCACATCATCTGACAACGTCTTCGGCATACGGATGTTCATTAAAGAACGCAAAATCCGCTGCTTTCCCTCCGTATCTCCCGGCACCTGTACATCTTTATATTCATCGGAATCAGCCTTGAACTCTTTCACAAGATAGTCAAGCCGCTGTTCCTGCGTTATTTTCTCACTCATAGGATTACTTTCTTTCCACAGCTCCTGCGGGACACACCGTCAAACAATTTCCACAGTGGAGACAATGAGCCTGCTCAATCACATATATCCGGACAAAATACGTCCACAAGCATCCTCTCTGTGAGGAGTGCTTAAAGCGAGGGCGGTATGTCCCGGTCGAGGAGGTGCACCATATCATTCCGATCTCAGAGGGAGGGACGAACGATGAGGAGAACCTCGAGAGTTTATGCCGAAGCTGTCACGAAAAGATCCATCACGGACGAGTTAACAGATGAAAGCCGCCCATTTCAGGCGGCTCTCGTTACATGTTAAAGAGATCTGCATGGCTTCCGGTGTCTACCAGAGTCAATGTAAGTATGTCATTCTCAATCAGATAGATAAGAAGCCAATCCAGCTGAATATGGCACTCACGGAAACCTTTGAGTTTTCCCTTCAGTTCGTGGTCATGATACTTCTCTTCCAGTGCTTTACCCTGACGTAATGTGTTGATGACATCCTCAAGAAGAGAAAGGTCCAGCCCACGCTTCTTCATCAGCTTATAGCTTTTCTTATAAGCCGAAGTAAATTTGACGTTTAAGATCATTCAGGCTTCAAGAGCTTTCTTAAGATCTTCCATGCTGGTGTATCCCGGCACGTCAGGTTCACGAGAAATGCGCTTTGCTTCATCTGCAGCGCTGAGCAATTCTTTAGAGTACTGTGGAACCTCAACCTTGAAAGGAAGTCCACCTCTCAGAATGCACTGTCTTAAGAAAATATTGACAGCTCCGGACATGTCCAGGCCGAGTTCATTAAAGAGTTCGTTCGCCTGCTTTTTGACACCGGAATCAATACGGATCTGCGTTTGAACTGTAGGCATAAAAATCATCTCCTTTCAGCTCAAATAATAGTTTATATGGTTTACGTTGTCAATCATAATGGCAACATTATGTTGGGAGGGGTGGCCTGAATCTCTATAAGCGCTGAGTTGTAATCCGAGACGCCAGTTTGTAAGGCGAGATGCTTGTTTGTAAATTGAAAAGTGCATATTTGTAAGCGAAACGCCAGTTTTGTACACCAGATGCCAGATTTGTAAGTGAGATGCTGCGTTTGTACACGAGATGCAACCTGTTCAAGACCTTTCTTTTCGTGTATGATGACCTTGACAGGCACGCCAAATGGAGGTCGATTCCCTCTCGATTTTTTTGTAATCGGAGAATCCACCCCTGTGAGCAGTGTTATGGGTCAGTGGTGTTGGCGGCTCTGTCGCTAATTATTTTTTGAGAAGAAAGGGCTTCAGTAAGATGTCTTCAGTGGCAACTTGAGTGCACCCCAGAAGCCTTAACACCTCTTCTCCGTAGTGAAAGCTGAACGTTTCGTAGGGACTGCGATCTTCTTGAAGGACATGCCCTCCTTCAAGAGTCTCTGCAGCATTAAGCGTTCTTCACAGGTAAAAAACTTTGCCATGGCATCCTCCATTTCCAGCCGACAACCGGATGAGGATATCGCACAGAGAAAAGAGATGACAAGAAAAAGAGACCAGCCTTGACTGATCTCTTTGCAAGCCGGGATGCAACCTCCCGGCAGGTATTTGATTCGTAACCATTATGGCCTCAGGCCAGAACGAGAGGGGTTGCATCTCGTTTTACAGTTGAAGATTACTTCTGAAGCTGAGCAGCAACCTCTGCCGCAAAGTCCTCGTTCTTCTTCTCCAGCCCTTCGCCGGTCTCAAAACGGACAAAGCCCTTGATGTTGATCTTTGCGTTCTGAGCCTTCGCGACAGAAGCGACATACTGAGCAACAGACTGCTTTCCGTCCTCAGCCTTGACATACTCCTGATCAAGCAGGCAGATCTCCTTGAGCTCTTTCTTCAGACGGCCCATCACCGCACCGCTGATGACCTTCTCCGGCTTCCTGCCATCTTCGGGTCATTCTTTGTCTGCTCCGTCAGGATAGCAATCTCATGATCCTTGTAATCCTGCGGAACCTCTGCATCGCTGGTATATTTCGGATTCAGAGCTGCGATCTGCATCGCGATGTTCTTGCCCATCTCCCGGACAGCCTCGTTGTCCACATCAGACTCAACATCGACCAGAACGACAATCTTACCATTCATGTGCGTGTAGCCGGTAACAAAACCGTTCTGCTCTTCCAGCTGCTGGAAGCGGCGGATCTTCAGGTTCTCACCGATAACGGCGATCATGCTTGCATTGTACTCTGCAACCGTCTTTGTCGGATCAGCCTTGCTGGTCTCAGCAAGGAATGCGTCGATATCTGCGGCCTTTGTGTCAAGTGCCTGATCTGCAATGGTCTTGACATAGTTTCTGAATTTCTCGTTCTGAGCAACGAAGTCGGTCTCGGAGTTGACCTCAACCGCAACACCCTTCTTTGCGTCATCAGAGACAACGATCATGGAAAGGCCTTCGGAAGCAATTCTTCCGGACTTCTTTTCTGCCGTTGCAAGTCCCTTCTTCCGGAGCCACTCGACTGCGGCTTCCTTGTCGCCGTTTGTTGCGACAAGCGCCTTCTTGCAGTCCATCATACCGGAACCGGTCTCTTCTCTCAGTTCTCTAACCAGAGCAGCTGTGATAGCCATATATATCCTCCTTCAGTATGAGATGCGGAAGTACGCAGGCCTCCCGCGCCTGTTCGTTTTGAAATGAATGATCGAAGACATCCCTTACTCGGCTGCTACTGCATCAACCGGCGCTGCCTCTTCCTCAGCCTCGGCCGTCTCGCCCTCAGCCTGCTCCATACCCTGGCGTGCCTCGATGACTGCATCCGCCATCTTGGAGACAATCAACTTGACGGCACGGATTGCATCGTCATTGCCCGGGATGACATAATCAAGATCCTCCGGATCACAGTTGGTATCGCAGATGCCGATCAGCGGGATTCCCAGCGCGTGAGCCTCCTCCACGCAGATTTTCTCCTTCTTCAGGTCGACAACGAAGATCGCATCCGGAAGCTTCTTCATCTCCTCGATGCCGCCGAGGTTCTTCTCCAGCTTGTCAAGCTCCTTCTTCAGCTTGATGACTTCCTTCTTCGGCAGAACATCAAATGTCCCGTCCTCTTCCATCTTCTTGATGTCCTTCATGCGCTTGATGCGGCTCTGAATGGTCTTGAAGTTGGTCAGCATACCGCCGAGCCATCTCTCATTGACATAGAACTCTCCGCATCTCTCAGCCTCTGCCTTGATGGAGTCCTGCGCCTGCTTCTTGGTTCCGACAAAGAGGATGCTTCCCCCGTTTGCAACGATGTCTCCGACAGCATTGTAAGCGTCATCGATCATACCGACCGTCTTCTGAAGGTCAATGATATAGATGCCGTTGCGCTCTGTATAGATATACGGAGCCATCTTGGGGTTCCATCTTCTTGTCTGATGTCCGAAGTGAACGCCTGCTTCCAGCAGCTGCTTCATAGAAAGTACACTCATGTCATATCTCCTTTGGTTTTTATTCTTCCGCACGTTTCAGGTCTGTGAAAGCCCGGATGGGCACCCTTCGCAGAATCCGCATGCGTGCTTTTTCGCAACTTTTTCAGTTTATCATTGTTTTCTTTGCTGTGCAACCTGTTTCTTACACAGTTTCTGCGCACAGTTTCCACAGTCGTCCCTGGCGTCCCCTGCAAATATCCTGCACAATTGCCACATAAGATTTTCATTCCCGTCTCAGTGCATTGATCGGATCCATCCTGGCTGCTTTCTGTGCCGGCAGAAGGCCGGATATGACACCGATCAGCATGGATATCAGAACAGCGCCTGCCGACCACGGGATAGAGATCGCGACCGGAATACCGGAAAAGCGATTGATCAGGTAGGAAAGCAGGACACCGACTCCGACACCGATCAGACCGCCCATCGTTGTCAGGACAGCTGCCTCCGTCAGAAACTGTCCAAGGATGGCACTCTGCCTCGCACCGATGGCTTTCTTCAGGCCGATCTCCGCCGTCCGCTCCGTAACAGAGACGAGCATGATATTCATGACACCGATTGCCCCGACCAGGAGCGATATTCCTGCGATCCAGATCAGCTGCATATTGGCTGCAGCTGTAAGCTTCTGCTGACTCTTGACAATCCCGAGCAGATCCTCCGCCTGGTACTTTGGTGTGTCATCGGAAGTGCTGGTGATCGTCTGGTTCAGGATCTTGGCTGCTGCCCCGCCGGCAGTCGTCATATCGTCCGTAGAGGTTGCCCTTACAATCACATTTTCCGGTTCGTCGTAATTGAACACAATCGGCCAGTCCGCCTTCGGAATAAAAAACAGTCCGTTTGAGTTATCCTGGTTGTTGTAGTAATCCTCCACTGTCTGGATATCGGGTTCGTAGTCGTCCGGCTCATACATGACGCCGATCACCGTAAATGGCTGTCCCATGAACTCGACCGTTTTACCGAGCGGATCCGTATCCGGGAACAGTTTCTGTGAAGCGACCTGATCGAGGATCATCACCTTCCGGAACAAAGTGTAGTCGCTCTCCAGAAATGCTCTCCCGGTTTTCAGGCGGTACCCGACGGTGTCAAAGTAGACATCGTCCACACCGTACATATTGAACTGGCTGACAGAATTATCTCCATAGAAGACGGAGCTGTCCGTCACAAACCGTTTATTGTAGAGGGTGACCTGTTTCACCGTCTTCAGATCCGCGATCTTCTGTCTGGTCTCGTCCGCAATCGGCTGTATATTCTGCGGCACAGAAGATGCGTCGTAGATGCTCAGCTCCTGTCCCCCTGAAGAAAGACTGACCTCACCGTGTTGTTTCCCGAGCCAACCAGCTTGTCGCGCAGCGCGTCATTTGTCCCCTTGATCGTGGATACAATTGACATGATGGACGCAATTCCGATGATAATCCCGAGCATGGTCAGAAACGAACGCATCTTGTGCGAAGCGATTCCACGGAATGCAAGTCTGATATTCTCAAGCCGACGCCGTAGTAGCTTCCGCTGACTGCACTCAGCGTCTCGACTTTCTTCGTCGGCGCGCCGTCCTTCACATCGTCTCCATATGGAAAAGCGATGTAGTCATCCGAATTGAGTCCGGACAGAATCATTGTGAGCCCATATCCTGTATCCTTGGTCTTCACATATTTTCTCGCAAGCCTGTCATCCTTCCCGCGCACATAGCAGAAACTCTTTCCGGCAGAGTCCGTCCGGATCAGATAAGGCGGAAGCATCAGGCCCGATTCTGTATCCTGGGATGTCACGCTCAGCTCGACAGTCGATCCCGCTGTCAGCCCTTCTGCATCGTCAATATACGCCAGGAACGGATACTGGGAGGAATTCTGGTCATTCGTCGAATCATAGTAGTACATATTGCTTTCGGAGTCGGACGGATATTTGGAGATCTCCGTGATTTTCGCTGAAAATGTGCTTCCGGTATCCCACGAGGTTCCCGAAATCATATCCCCGACCTTCAGGCTGTCGAGTGACCGCTCGCTCAGCGTTCCCTGGACATACATACCAGCCTTTCCGGTGATGACAATGAACCCGCCAGAGGACGGCTGCTCCGTCGTTGTTCCTGCCTGCTTCACAATTCCATCCATCGTGGCCGTGACTGTCTCGTTTTGGAGGTTTGCGTCATATTCCTTGATCGCCAGGTTTGCCTCCCGGATCTGAAGCTGGCACTCGACAATGTCCTTTTTCTGCTGCTCGATCGCCTGCTGAAGCTCCTGCGCAGTCGAG
>USJM01000028.1 GCA_900555005.1 uncultured Lachnospiraceae bacterium
AATCGTCCCGGTCAGTTTCCGCTCCGGGGACAGATCCGCGTCCATCACCACAAAGTTTCTGTCCATGACGTAATTCCGGATCGTCTGCAGCAGGAAGCTCTTTCCGCTTCCGTAGCGTCCGACAATAAACCGGAAAGACGCCCCGCCCTCCGAAATCACATCCACATCCGAGAGCAGCGCGTCAATCTCCGCCTTCCGTCCAACCGTGATATATGGCAGACCGACCCGGGGGACGACACCACCCTTCAAGGATCCAATTACTGCCTGCGCAATCCGCCTCGGCACCCGTCTTTTCGTCTGATTCTCAACTGGCATGCGCTGCTCCATTTCTCAAAAACAAATTCGTTCAGCCTCTATGATACATCACGTGGGCAGTCCTGGCAAAGAAAAGCACCCCCGCCGCAGCGAGGTGCCAGATCATTCATCCTGTTGTTTTGAATGTTTTCAGTGCTATACTCTTTCTTTACAGACAATGATCTGCAATCACCATAAGGAGATCTTTATGAAAACCAAAGCCTTGAAAGCCGCATTTCCATATACCATCCCCATTTTCGCCGGGTTCTGGTTTCTCGCGCTTGCCTATGGAATTCTGATGAACGTCAACGGCTTTTCTTTCATCTATCCCATGTTGATGAGCCTGCTGATCTATGGCGGCTCTCTCGAATTTATTGTCGTGACGATGCTGATGTCCCCTTTCGCTCCTCTGTCGACCCTTGCCGTGACACTTCTGGTGCAGTCGAGACATCTTTTCTACGGAATTGCCATGCTGGATCGTTATCGAGGCATGGGGTGGAAAAAATTCTATCTGATCTTCGGCATGTGCGATGAGACCTTCTCGATCAACTATTCGGCGGACATTCCGGAGGGGGTTGACCGAGGCTGGTTCATGTTTTTTGTCACGCTGCTGGATCAGCTCTACTGGGTTTCCGGTGCTGTCGTCGGCGGCCTCATCGGATCCTTTCTGAAATTCAACACAAAAGGACTGGACTTTGTGATGACCGCCATGTTTGTAACGATCTTCATGAACCAGTGGATGAAAGAGAAGAAAAAATACACCGGTCTGATCGGTATCGGTGCAACCGCCGCCTGCCTGGTCCTGTTCGGTTCCAAATCCTTCATGGTCCCGGCAATGGTGGCAATCCTGATTCTTCTGACCATCTTCAGAAAACCCATCGAACAATCCTATCAGGAGGCAGAGATACAATGAGTCCAATGACCATTCCCCAGCAGATCATCACAATCGCCATCTGTGTCCTTGGTACGATGCTGACAAGGTTTCTCCCGTTCCTGATTTTTTCTTCGAAGAAACCGACCCCGAAATACATCGTGTATCTGGGAAAAGCCCTGCCATGCGCTGTGTTTGGCATGCTTGTTGTCTACTGCCTGAAGAATGTTTCCATCCTCTCCGGAACCCACGGCCTTCCGGAATTGCTTGCCATCGCGGTCACGGCAGGGCTTCATCTGTGGAAAAAGAATATGCTTCTGTCCATTGCGGGAGGAACCGTTGTATATATGCTGCTGGTACAGCTCGTATTCTGACAAAACAACTATCTGCCTGGCCATTACCTTGACCGTTGTGCCAGTCCCGGGGACCATCTACCGTAACCCATCCGTAAATACTGCCGAAAGCGCTGAAGCCACCATCCCCAGAAACAGACTCAGCAGACCTCCCAGCTACATGACGCATCTGATCCTTCTGTTCATCTATACATTTCACTTTCGAAAATAAAACACGCTGAAAAATAGCAAAAATTTTTCCTCTTCGCTCCCCTTGACATACTTCGTCTGTCGTAGTACATTCAATTTGTCAGATATACTTCGTCTGTCGTAGCATGTTTGTCGTAGTACGACAGGCGATTATTCCAAGACCTGACAGAAAGGAGATGCCATGGGAATCAGCAGTGATGTCATCCGCGGATGTAACGACACAATCATTCTGTGTCTGCTGCTGGACGGTCCGTCTTACGGATATGAAATATCCAGAAGGATACGACTGATGACAAAAGATGCCTATATCATAAAAGAAACCACCCTCTACTCGGCATTCACCCGTCTGGAAAAAGCAGGGTGCATTGAGTCATTTCCAGAATTTGCAGAAAACGGCAAACGGCGCACCTATTACCGGATCACGGAATCCGGACGCCGCTACTATCGTGAAAAATGCGAGGAATGGGTCCTGACGAAAACTGTTGTAGAGAAATTTATCAGGGAGGAGAATCCATGAACACCATACGCAGTTATCTGGAATCGATGTTTGCAAAGCTGCCGAATACGCCGGACGTCATCAAGGCAAAGTGTGAGCTGGGACAGATGATGGAGGACAAATATACTGAGCTGGTCAACGAGGGAAAATCGGAGAATGAAGCTGTTGCGCAGGTGATATCAGAATTCGGAAATCTGGATGAACTTGGCGACGTTCTCGGCATCAGCAGTATCCTGAATCATGAATCCGGAAACTTCACCGCCGGACGTCAGGTAACACTTCAGGAGGCACAGAGCTATCTTGATGATAAGGCCCGTTATGGCCTGTTTCACGGGCTGGGAACCTTTTTCGCCATCATCTGTTCCTGCGGAATCATTCTGGCCGGCTCACTGGAAAACGGTTCACAGAAAACCATTGTATCCGGACTGCTTTTTCTGTTCATCTCCATCGCGGCCTGCGTGGCATTGCATACCTACAGCAGCCTGCAGATGAACAAATGGAATTTTCTGAAAAAGGAGCCTTGCAGCATTGATTACGGTACTGCCGGGATGATCAATGACCTGAGACGCAGCACGCACGATACGTCCATTCTTCAGCGGACGATTGCCATTCTGCTTTTCTGCACCAGCTACATTCCGCTGATTGTTCTGTCTATGCTGACAGGTCAGAGTGTGTTTGTGGGACTGGGTGTTGACATCCTGCTTTTTATGGTCGGTCTGGGCGTTCTGATTCTGACCGTCAGCTCCTCCCGTGAGGACGGTTACCGCGCTCTTCTGAATCTGAACAACAGCTCCTGTTCCTCCGAATATTACAGCCGGAACAATGGAGAAAACTACTATGAAAACAAAACCGTGCGCATCATCATGTCTGTTTTCTGGCCGACGGTAACATGCGTGTATCTGATCTGGAGCTTTCTGTCCTTCGCCTGGTACATCACCTGGATCATCTGGCCGCTGGTCGCCGTCGCCGACTCCTTGATAAAAGCCATTTTCGGAACAAGAAAAGAGGAGGATCGATCATGAAGAAACGAAACATCTACCTGATCCTGATGTCACTGGCCACCGCAGCTGCAATCATCCTGGGAACGCTGTGGCATGTGGGGAAACCTGTCTTTTCACATTCAGATCATAACTTTTCTTTTTACTTCCAGGGGAAAAACAACACGGAGACAACAAAAAAACTGGAATCCTTCACCGGACTTCAGATCCGTCTGCAGAATGATGACATTCAGATTGAAACAGGGACAGAATATAAAATGACCTATACAGGTCCGAAAGATGCCGTTCCCACCGCCGAAACGGCAGACGGCATCCTGACTGTCCGTAACAGCGGAAACAGATCCGACAGAACCGGCGGAATACTGACGGTTACTGTTCCGTCCGATCTGAAAGCGCTGCAGGATGTTTCCCTGGACACCAGCAATGGTGATATTTGTATCGAGCCGAACGATACGATCACGGTAAAAAGTCTGACACTGACAAGTGAAAACGGAGATCTCTCGCTGGAAAAGTGTCATGGCTCCGTCCTGAAAGCCTCCACAGACAACGGAAATATCGGTATGGAACACGTAAGCTTTGAGCAGTCAGACCTGAGCAGTGAAAACGGAGACCTTATTGTCAATTTGGATGACAGCATAAAAAACTACACGATATATCCCTCGACCTCATCCGGTGATATCACCATCGGAGACACCTCATACAGCACGACGAACGGAGCCGAAAACCAGATCACCATCGGCAGCGGTCAAAAGGTTCTGAAAATACGGACACAGTCCGGTGATATCGAAATAGAGAACTAACTGCACTTGACCGAATTTCATACACTGTCATACCTGACCAGGTTTCCTATCTTCAAAAATCGGCACCCGCCTCTCCTTTGGAAAAGACGGGTGCCGCAGAAATGGCTCACCAGTGTATGGACCTGCAGCAATCACTTGTACAACTCACCGTACTCTCTCTTATCAGTAAACACCAGAACAAACGAAGCAATCACAGCGATCATCGTCATTGCAACAGAAAAAATCCATGCCGGTTCAGAACCATAATGATCAAACAGCCATCCGCTGTTCCACTCCACGATCCCCGTCATAAAAGCTGCTGAAAAGCTGGTTATGCATCAGCCGCCTTGAACCCAGCCGCGCCGCCGAAGCATTTGCCGGTAGTGAGGAGCCTTGGTCTGTTTGTGAAACTGGAAGTTATCGAGACAACAGATTATCATTTTTCACTAACTTTTAATTCAAGTATATCTGGACGAGCATAGTGTCCGATTGCATCATGCTCCATCTTACAGGCAGCAGGCAAGCTCATATCGAGTTCTGCATAGATGATGGTCTCTTCATCCCAGACCGGCTTTGTCAAATAATGACCATACGGATCAAGTATACAACTTCCACCTCTGCACACAAATTCCGGAAGTTCAGATATGATATTGTGCTCACATAAGTCAGAAGGATATGAACTGCGTCTGATGATCATATCAGCATTTACAAAGAAGCATTTTCCTTCGATTGCAATGTGCTGAATAGTGGCTTGCCACTCCGGATTGTCATTAGTATTTGGTGAAATATAAATGGTAATTCCCTTTTGATAGAGTGCTACACGAGCAAGTGGCATATAGCTCTCCCAACAAATCATGCTGCCGATCGGTCCCCACGGCGTTTCAGTAACAGGAAAATAATCCTTATTTGCATCTCCCCATACAAGGCGCTCAGAGCCTGTCGGCTTCAATTTTCTGTGCACCTTATATGACCCGTCCGGTTCAAAAATGACATTACTGTTATAAAGTGTTCCGCTAACGGCATCTCTCTCGGAAAAACCGAGACTGATATATGCCTCTGTTTTCTTGGCTGCCTCTGCGAGTTGCCGGAACTCCGTCTCTCCAGCAACAATGGAGGCATCATAATATCGCTTCCAGTCTATTCGCCCTTCTTCGCTTCGTTTTCCTATGCTAAAACCGAAATTCATTCCAACAGGGTATCCAGGAATAAACAGTTCCGGGAAAACGATTAAATTCGGCTTTTGGCTTGCAGCTTCATTAATATATTGAAGCACCTTTTTAAGCGATGCGCTTTTGTTGAACATAACAGGCTCTGCTTGCACTAGTGCGATTTTACAAGTGGTTTCGATGTCTTTCATACCGACGATTTCACTCCTTATACATCTTTCGATTTGCTTAATTCCATCACTCTCTTGCTGCCTTTATTCAATCTTCAGCAGCCAGTCTGATAAATTGTGAATCTTGATGCCTTCATAGTCATAGGTCTCATGCCTGGTGTTAGCCAGAATAAGCTTTGGATACGCATCTTTGATCCTAAGCAGAGGATCATACTCACGTTCAAAGGTCTGCGGAAGCGATATATCGTCACTTACCTGGATATACATCTTTTCATCGCCGCGGACGGCAACAAAATCCACTTCTTTCTGATACAGCTTTCCAACGTACACCTCGAAGCCACGCCGCATCAGTTCGATACAGACAATATTTTCATACATCCGGCCATAATCAAGATTCCGTCTGCCAAGTCTGGCAAAACGTATGCCGGTATCACTCAGATAGTATTTCACAGGCAAGCTCAAATTTCTCGCACAGCTGCACTTCATCCACGAATACATAGTTCTGCTTTCCGGACGCATAATGGCTTTCGATGTAATCATACAGAGCATGATATTCCTTTAATCCTTCATATTTCAGGTCAAAGAAATCCACAAAGATAATATTGGCCTCTGGCTGCATCTCTCTGATTCTGCGGATATAAGCTTTCATCAATTCAGACTTGCCGCTGCGGCGCACTCCGGTAATGATCTTGATATCCGGGGCCCCCCTAAGATCAAGAAGTCGCTGCATGTATTCTGGTCTTTCAATATATTTCATGCTTTCACTTCCGAAATTGAAATTTTTTTAAAGTTTCGCACCTGTGCGCGCAGCTTACTCTGGATTGCCCTGCTTGTCAATGTGAGAAGGCAAGGTCAGTACGGTCAGTATCACCGATAAATCAATGTAAAGCCATGCTGCCTGCGCCTCAGCATCCACAGACACCTCCAATAGGCATACTGATAGAACTTACTCAGAGCATCCAGATTTCCGTTTACACCATAGTACTGGCAGTGACCCAGTATCACTCCTATATCGTTATTGATTACTTTTATTTGTTCCATATTATTTAGACGCTTCCAGCCACTTCGTGGATGTTTCCTCACCCGGAACTTCTATTGCCAGATGTGAGAACCAACTATCCTCTGCTGCGCCATGCCAGTGCTTTACATTTGCCGGGATGTTGATCACTGTACCAGGTGTCATCTCTATAGGATCCTTTCCCCATTCCTGATACCATCCTCTTCCGCCGACACAGATCAGAATCTGACCGCCGCCACTTTTGGCATGATGAATATGCCAGTTGTTTCGGCATCCCGGCTCAAAGGTCACGTTAAATATCGGGATCTGATTGGTGGATACCGGCGCGAGATAGCTCTGACCGATGAAATACTGCGCATAGTCATCGTTCGGGGCTCCGATCGGGAAGAAAATCGTGTTCTGGTATCTGTCTTTATCCGTCAGCACCGGTTCTTCTTCATTCCAGACTTCCTTTGCAAGACGGAATACCGCCCATCCCTTCGGCCAGCCTACATACATGGTGGCATGGGTGATGATGGCGGCGATCTCTTCCTTCGTTACGCCATGGGCTTTCGCGTTCTGCAGATGATAGGACAGGGAGGAGTCTGTAATGCCGGAGGCCATCAGGGACACGACAGTAATGATGCATTTCGTCTTCACATCAATTGCTTCCTCGTTCCACACTTCACCGAAGAGCACGTCATCGTTAAGATGCGCAAACATCGGTGCGAATTCTCCCAGCTGGTTTCTTCCTGCAGTCTGTACGATCTTTTCAGCCATTTTGTTCCTTCCTCCTACTTTGCGATCTTCTGGTCGCCCGTAGACCAGACATGTTTTTCTTTTGCGGCGGCCGGTTTGTTCTGTGCCATAACTCCAGCCAGCGGATGTGGCACATAAGGCTCTTCCAGATACAGAATCTCTTCTGGTGTCAGTGAAAGATCCAATGCCTTTACCGCGCCTTCGATATGATGAAGCTTTGTCGCTCCGACCACTGGGGCGGTCACCTTTGTGAGCAGCCACGCCAGTGACACTTCCGTCATGGTCACGCCGTGCTTTTCGGAAAGCTCAGCAACACGGGAGATGATCACATTATCCTGTGCAGCTGTCGCATCATATTTGAACTTCGCATAGGTGTCCTCTTTTGCTCGCTTTGTTCCCCTTCCCCCGGGCGTCTCGATAGTCTTCCGGAAGCAAGGGCGCTGTAGGGAGTAAGAGCGATATTCTCTTCATTGCAGTACGGCACCATTTCCCGTTCCTCCTCGCGGAAGATCAGGTTGTAATGTCCCTGGATGGAAACGAACTTCGGAAAGCCTTCTTTTTCTGCCACAGCATTAGCCTTGGCGATCTGCCAGGCAAAGCAGTTGGAGATGCCGATGTATCTGGCTTTACCGGCCTTAACGATACGGTTCAGGCCGTCCAGGATGTCTTCGATTGGTGTCTGCCAGTCCCACATGTGATAGATATAGAGGTCCACATAGTCCATCCAAGATTCTGCAGGCTTGTGTTGATCATGTTTTCGATGTGCTGCTGACCACTGACGCCGTTTTCGATTTCTTCCTGTGTTCTTGGAAGAAACTTGGTAGCAACAACTACATCTTCACGCTTAGCAAAGTCCTGCAGGGCACGTCCTACGTACTGCTCACTGGTGCCGCTCTGATAAGCGATAGCTGTGTCATAAAAGTTAACGCCCAGCTCCAGCCCGCGTTTTATGATTTCTCTGGTATGCTCCTCGTCGATGGTCCAGCTGTGCTGGCCCCGTCCGGAATCACCGAATCCCATGCATCCCATGCAGATCCGGGATACGTTTAAGTCACTGTTTCCAAGTCTTGTATATTTCATTCCGGCTCACCTCCGTTTCGTATTCTTACAGAACTTCGTCAAGCCAGCGGCGGATCTCCGCCTCATTCGCCCGGTTGATCTGTTTGCCCTTTGCCCACTTCACGTCGCCGCTTACATCCTTATGAAGGGCCGTGTCACTTCTGCCGACCCCGCTTCCGCCGGACGTGCAGAAGGGAATGATCTTCTTGCCGGAAAAATCATAGCTTTCCAGGAAGGTATCGATGATCCTGGGAGCAACACCCCACCAGATCGGGAAGCCGACGATCACAGTATCATAGGAAGCCATGTCGGCAACTTTGCCATTGATCTCGGGTCTTGCAGATGGATCGTTCATCTCGACGCTGCTGCGGCTTTTCTTGTTCATCCAGTCCAGATCCGCCGATGTATAGATCTCCTTTGGTGCGATCTCGTAAAAGTCTGCGCCAGCAATCTTCGCGATCTCTTCACCGACTCGTTTTGTTACGCCACTGGCGGAAAATACCGCCACCAATGTTTTGTTTGCCATTTTCTTTCTCCATTTCAAATATGGGTACAAGCCTCCGAGTTTTCCTCTGAGGCTTGTCTGTAATCAGTTCATCTTACCGCAGTTGCCAACTTTTTCGCCTGTCACGAAATATTCATAGGTCGGGAACTCGAAGAGCACCGGCTTAAAGGTGTGGTAGTCGATCTTGCCCTGCTCGTTCAGTACGGTTTCGTCCGCATAGGTCGCAAGGATCTTGCAGATGAAATGATCGAAATGCTCCAGCTCGTAGTTGCCGTCCACCTCACACTCGATGGAAACCTTCGCCTCATCGATCAGCGGAGCGCCGTTTTCACCCATTGTCCAGGCAAAAGCTTCTGACTTGTCCACCTTACTGCCGCTGATAGTTCCCATCCGATCCGCATCCTTCAGCCAGGACTCGTCGACCACATTGACGGAAAGCTTTTTGTTCTCACGGATCCCCTGATTGATGTAGTGTGCCTGCACAAGGGATACCATCAGGTGGCTATGCGCCACGGTGCCGGCATGGGCAACAAGCGTCCAGGTCGGCTTATTATTTACCATTGCCCCGACTACGATGACCGGGCAGGGATACAGTGCAAGTGTTGCTCCGATATTTTTCTTGCTCATCTTATTTCATCTCCTTTTCCCACATGCGGATGACGTTCAGATTCAGGCCGTTTGCCATCGCCGTACCAAAGATTGGCTTCAGACTTTCCGCTGTCAGGCTGTTTCCAAATGTTCCGTCGTTTCCCCATGCCCATGCGCCAAGCGCGATTTTCGGTAAATTTGCCATTGCTTTTGTCTCCTTTTTATAGTCGCGTGCCCTTACTCTTTCAGCAGCCGGATCAGACAGCTGTAGGTGAGTTCGTAGACGCTTTGATATACATAGTTGATTCCGGCCTCCTTCATAGCCACTCTCTGTTTTTCTGTGACTGCGGTGTATGGGTAGATTCCGAACATAAAGGGATAGAAGATATAGATGAAATTCTGAATGTCAGTCACTCCCATGTCCGGGCAGAACTTCTCCAGCAGCATGCACATCAGATGCATCGAGCGTCCATAAGACTGTTTGAAGGCAGTCAGAAGCTCCTGTCGGCTGTTTGCCTCCATATCATAGTTGTTCATGGAAAGGAGCTTTAAGAGCTGCTGCCGTCCTGCAAGGGAGTTTGCAATGTGATCCGCCAGTTCCTTTTTCGTCAGCTTCTCATTCCCGTTCAGGATGGCGGTCAGATCCTCATTCCAGCGGTCATATTCCCTCTGGAAAAGTCCCAGAAAGATCTCTTCCTTTGTCTCAAAATAGTTATAAATGGTGGGACGGGAGAAGGATGTGATATTCCCGATCTCCTTAAGCGTGATCTCCCGGAAACTCATTTTCTGATAGAGCTGCTCACACGCATTGATAATCTCTTCCCTTTTCTGAACAATCTGTTCACGCGTCGCTTTTCTCATCTTATGTACCTTATCATTTCACGTATTTATGACACCGTGTCAGTATAGCCATTATATGCATATTCTGACACAGTGTCAATATATTTTTTTTATTCGTATGTGATTCTCACACTTCCAGAGATATAATTCTGAAGCATGCAACGGACTGCCTGCGGAAACCTTCAAAACGTCGTATCGATCGTCAAATATTCCGGAACTGATAATGTGGGTGCGGACATTTTCTTGGACTGCCTAAGTAGCAATTCCAAAATCTTTCCTGCTTTATGCAGCTGATCCAAACGGATTTCGAAGATAGGCCAGAAACACATCACCCCGGTGGTATATTCTTTCGTTGCCGCCGCAGGAGGGGAAGCCCCTCCTATAGTTCCAATTTAAGGTTCATGGAAAGCTGAATTTTAGCGCCTGAATCGACCGGTCACCATTCTTTATAAGACCGGTACGATCTCTGATTCACGCCAACTGTATTTTGACTAGAATGATGCTATATCCCGGATCAGAGCATTTGTAACGCCCCTTCTTACTCAACCCAGTGTGCCAGTCACTGAATGGGATCCGAACGAAAGATGCTGGAAATAAACCATTATCGGTGAATCAAACACAGGTTATATGTGTTATTTTAATTGTAGTTGGAATTGTCGGATTAAAAATATTAACAAAGGATTAAGGTGAACTATGTTTAGAAAGATGAGAAGATTTAAGCAACAGATTACAGAGGAACAGTGCATTGAGGTGCTTAAAAATGCAAAGCGTGGTGTACTATCCCTTATTGGTGAGGATGGTTATCCGTATGGTTTGCCCATTAACCAATGGTATTGTGAAGAGGATGGGAAAATCTATTTTCATGGGGCCAAGGAAGGTCACAAGATTGATGCAATTAAGGCTTGTGATAAAGTAAGCTTCTGTACATGGGATGAAGGCTATCGGAAAAACGACGATTGGGCTTTAAATATTAACAGCGTAATTGTATTTGGCAGAATCAAGCTTGTTGAGGATGAGGATACTGCAATAAAAATCTGTACCAATCTCACAAAAAAGTTCACGGATGATGAAGAGTATTTACAAAAGGAATTGAAAAATGCTCTGCCGAGAGTACAGTGCCTTGAACTCATTCCTGAGCATATGACAGGGAAGCTGGTTAATGAATCATAAATAGTGTCTGCTCTGAACCAGCTGGTCGAGCACCCTCGCTTCCCGCAGCTGCTGCTTCTGTTAACACGGTATCGGCACGAGGCAATTCCTCTGCATGAATTGTTTGAATTACTAATGACCAATTTCCGACATTCTTTTGTATAGCTTAGCCGCAATAAGCATAATCATCAGTGTCCAGAAGGCAATCCATATTTCAACTGCCCACAGAGGCAGAATACCTCTCTGATACAGCGCCGGAAAGGTATCTGCCAGCATATGCAGCAGAATGGCCGCTGGCAGGCAGAAGGACCGTCAGGATCTCGATCCCACTGTGGCCGATTCCGTATATCACCGCATTTTCACGGGTACGGTCCTTTTTCAGAATGTATTTCAGAATGATAAGCCGTCCGCATTCTTCGAAAATTCCTGCCATCGTGATCCCATAAAGGACGAAAGCGGCTGTGTTTCCGTTAATGAAGCGCGAAACAGGATTGTCTGCCACGATGTAGAAATAGTGTACGCCCACTTCCAGCATCCGGGCAGAAATGACAAAGCCGACAGCACCGGCAATAAGCCAGCTAATCTTTGTCTGTTCTTTATTATTCTCAAATACGCTCATGCGCCATCACCTCCCCAGACTTCCACGCAGAAGCCTTTGTGACCGCAGGAAGTGCAGGTAAGCTTTCGGGCTGTGGGGGTATGATTTGCCCAGAAGGCTTCCTTCAGAGTGGGTTTAAATACCTCATGGCATTCCGGACAGATGTATTTCACATGTGCGAAATAGTATCGGCTGATCAGAATCCCCCAGGGGATCGCCACCAGGAGCCAGATAATGAACGGCCACCAGATACCTTTGACGATCCAGAAGATGATGGAAAACCACTGCAGCGCCGTGACCGGAAGCCCGGTCAGGAGCATCATCAGATGCAGTTTCTTCAGTTTTTTCTTGCCTTCCATAATGACGGCTATGTCACCGATCGTTTCGAGGGAGAATTCTGTTTTGCCTTTCAGTCCGTTTTTCAGCTCACGGAGCTTCAGAAGCTTTTCCTCCTTGTCAGTGATTTCATCTGAAAGAGCCTTCTCCTGCTGTTCTATCAGCAGGGAGATCACCTTTTCAGGATGCTCTTCCTTCAGGATCTGAGCAATCGCGCCGATGGGAAGATCCAGTTCACGCAAAAAGCAGATAATCTTCATGCGCTTCAGATCGTCTTCCGAGTAGAGCCGTCTCCCGCCTTCGGAAAGTTCGCTGGGAATCAGGATCCCTCTTGTATCATAGTACTGGACCGTCCGGACAGTGACGCTACAAAGCTTTGCAATCTCTCCTGTCGAGTATTTTGACATAGCCTTCGCCTCCTTTCGCCATGTATTATGCATCATGACGCTACGTAACAAGCAATACCTTACGCAGGGGGATTTTTAAAAAAGCCAGAGAACCATCAGATCATTTGAAAATGCCTGAATACCTCTATGATCGTGTCTTCCTTTTCCTTCGGCGTCTCCGGCGACCGGCTGTCCTCACTCTCCGTCGCCGTCACATCCATTCTCGTCCATATCGACCTTCACGCTGATGTGATTCTTTGTCTCAGAAAGTTTGGACAAAAGACATACCGTCTCAACATGCTCCGTGCCGGGGAAGAGGTCCACCCCGCACATCTTTTTGACTCTGTACCCTGCCATCTGCAGCGGCTGCAGGTCTCTTGCCAGACTCGTCGCCTTGCAGGAAATGTAGACAATCCGTCTGACACCGAACGCTATGATCTTGGGCATCGCCTTCGGATTGATCCCTTCTCTGGGCGGATCAAGCACAATCAGATCAGGCTTTTCCGGAAGCTCATCCACCACTTTCAGGACATCGCCGCAGATAAAATCGCAGTTGTCAAGCCCGTTCAGCCTTGCACTTTCCCTCGCACTCTCCACTGCCTCCGGAACAATCTCCACTCCGGTCACATGGCTCGCAGCCGGTGCCAGTACCTGCGCAATGGTTCCGGTTCCGCTGTAAAGATCAAAGACCGTCTTTCCAGTTGTATCGCCAATATACGATCTGACCGTCTCATACAGCACTTCCGCCCCACGGGAGTTTGTCTGAAAGAATGAGAATGGTGTAATCCGGAAGTTCAGCCCAAGAAGGTTTTCCGTGATAACGGCGCTGCCGTACAATACCTCTGTCCCGCCGTCATTGATCGCATCCGCCACGCTGTCGTTTACCGTATGCAGGATGCCGGCGATCTTCCCTTCGACTCGAAGCGCACGCAAACGATCCGTGAGCCGGTTCAAATCCGCCTCAGCCTGAGAGGTTGTGACAAGATCAACGAGAATCTCCCCTGTATTCGCTGCCCGTCTCACCAGGAGATGTCTGAAATAACCCTGGTGGGTTACTCTGTGAAAATGAGGCAGCCTGGTTTCTCTCGCCCACTCCAGAACACACTTCAGAATCAGATGAAAGTCCGGATCAACAATCCGGCAATCATCTGTCGTCAGGATGTCATAGAAGCTTCCCTTCACATGCAGTCCCAGCTGAAGCTCGCCGCCCTTCTCAAGGTCTCCGAATGAGAATTCCATCTTGTTGCGGTATGCCGGGAAATCAGGACTGGCCTTGACACCCTGAAACCAGACCGGCCGGCCTCCCTTCTGGCAGGAGACGGCAGCAGCATCCGTCTGACCGTCCGCCCCGGAACCGGGCGCCTCTTGCTTCACGACCGGCTCAAACAGTCTGATCAGCTGATCTTCCTTCAGTTTGAGCTGATCCTGATAAGACAGGGTTCTGTAGCTGCATCCTCCGCATCTTCCCGGACAAGCTGGAGGGCAGCAAGACTTCCCTCATCCTGAAGGACACCAAGACCGAAGCCTCCTGCCGCACCATCTTTATGACCGCTGCCCTGCGGGAGGAACTGAAGCAGTGGCTGGAACGGCTGA